>JALWFW010000165.1 GCA_027013865.1 Polyangiaceae bacterium
GTCCTGAAAAGGTGACTCACGGCGTGGCCGGTCCCCTTTACGCCGCCATCAAGGATTACGATCTCGTATACACCCGTAACCTCCTTCCGATGCTGTTGGCCATATACATGAAAAAGCCAGTGGTTTTCGAGACTTACAGACTACTCACCAAAGAGAGACACGGAGCGGGCCGCCTCTTTTCGACCATGTTCCACCACCTGGGTCAAAACCCGCTATTCCTGGGACTCGTCACCCATAGCGAACTGGCACGTCAGGCCTTCATAGAATCGGGAATCCCCGAAGAGAAGGTCATGACCATCCACAACGGTATAGATCCTGCCATGTTCGAGCCGCGTCTCACAAGACAAGAGGCCCGCAAAAAGTTGGACCTTCCCAAAAATCGCCCCATTGCCGTGTACACCGGCCACATGAGCCAGGGCAAGGGGATCGACATACTCATAGAAATGGCTGCCAGGCTACCCGAAGTACTCTTCGTACTCGTGGGAGGACCCACCGAAGAAGATGTCCGGCGGGTCAGTGCAATGGTGGAAGAACGAGGGCTGGACAATGTCAAGCCTGCAGGTTGGGTCACCCCCGAACAGCTTCCGCCATACCTGTATGCAGCCGATGTCCTTGTGATACCTCCATCCTCAGAACCCCTGAAACGAAAAGGCCATACCGTTCTGCCCATAAAAGTCTTCAGTTACCTAGCAGCAGGAAGGCCCATTCTCGCCCCGGATCTGCCTGATACCGAGGAAATTCTCGTACACGGCACAAATTCATGGCGTGTCGCCCCCGATGATCCCGAAAATGCATCTGCTGAACTGAAACGGCTTATCTCTGATACCGACCTTGCCGACCGTCTGGCTAAAGGAGCCCTACGAACAGGAGAGCAGTTCACATGGAGACGCAGAGCCGAAAGGCTGCGTGACTTCATGCTCTGGGCACTGAAGCAATAACCTGCCCCCTATTTTAAAACCACATCTAACATATTGAAATAACTACGCTTTTACAGGAATCCACATCTCCATGACCGTACCTGGACCATTGTGAGGAACCACTCTCACATCACCGTCATGGTCTAAAGCCACCTTACGCACTAACGCCAGTCCCAGTCCTGTTCCCGTCTGCTTGGTCGTGAAATAAGGCTCGAAGACGTGCTCTATGGCACCTTCGGGAATTCCTGAACCATTGTCCCTCACCCGCAGCACGGCACGACCGTACACGACATCCAACGATACCTCGATTTCAGTGGCCTCTGCCTCTATGGCATTGTCCAGCATATTGGACAGAGCCCTCCTGAGTAGATCCCTGTCTCCGTCGACAACCACGGGCTGCCCGGGCACACCAAGGGTGATGATGTCATGTCCCGATGCTCTGTAAGTGTCCTGGAGGCTGGCCAAAAGTTCCCTTAGATCCATGGGCTCCATCCTGGGTTCGGGTAGTCGGGCCAGCTGGCCAAAGGTCTCCACGAGCCTGCGAAGGGTCTCCACCTCGCTGCGTACTACCTCTGAGGCCATATCGACGAGACGTCGGAATGACTCGGGTTCCCTTGGGGCCTTCTCCCGGATCTGATCCATCATGAGCACTATGGGAGTCAATGGATTTTTTATCTCGTGAGCCAGTCTACGAGCCACCTCCTGCCATGCTCCCATGCGCTCCAGATAACTGATGCGCCTGCGGTAGCTCTCCAGTTCCTCCACCATGTGATTGAAGTCCCGTTCCAGCTCGCCGAGCTCGTCATCTCCACGTGCATTCACCCGCACACTCACATCCCCCCGGGCAACCCGCCATGACGCCTCACTCAGTTCCCTAATCTCCCTCACCATGCGCCGCACCAGCAGCCACGCTGCGAAAATGGCAAATATGGCCCCTCCAACGGAACCCAGCGTAACAATGAAATAATAGTACGGACGCAGCTCCTCCTGAATCCTATCCATGGCCCGGGCACGATCCAGGGCAGCGGTGGCGGCATTGTGTATGGTGATGGGCAGGACATCCGTACACAAAGTGAGCCTCACGCGCCCCCATTGTGGGATGAAACGATTCACTGCCCTACATTTCCGTCCACTCAAAAGGCCCGTTGCCATGGTTTGGACAGGTATGTCCACGGCAGGAAGGGCATCAGTCAGGATCGAACTGCCTGAAGAAAACAGTGATGCCTCCGTGAGTTCAGGATATCTGCCAGACAGATTCCGCACAGCCCTAGGGAAGGAGGCTCCTTTACGGGCCTGGGACTCGAGATCCTCGAAGGCACGGTAACCGATGAGTGCAAGCAACCGTTTTCTCTCAGCAATCCACGTACGTGAGGCACCCGATATATTCCTTAGCTCCTGTTCCACACCAGTGAAACGGGAACTTACCAGGGAATCGTGTATGCGTATCACCTCTCGGAGTATCAGAAGAGAAACCGCACCGGCAATGACGGTGGCAGAAGCCACGGCCGCACCTATACGTTTTGCAATGGTGAACCTCATGGACCGCCTCCACCGAACCAGGAGGATTTCATCTTCCAGGAACGCTCTGACTTCCAGTTCTTGACCGCCAGCATGGATCCCATGAAACGCCCTATGACGTTGGGGGGTTCATGTCCCCTGCCCTCCATGAGCCAGTAGCGAACCACCCTGAGCAGGGAACGGGACACCGGATTCAGGTCAACGGTCATCACCAGGCGGTATTGGCGACCGGACTCCAGCAGACTTGCAGGACCAAGACGGCTGTAGCCCATGTGCGACAGGTAATCCAACACTCTGGCACTGTTGTCGAAGGTCCGGCGCTGGGCATGGCCCATGAAGGAACACCTGGCCGTATACAGCTCGTCCCACAGGTCGTATGTAACGCTGCACATTCCGTAAAACCGCAGAACAGGCCTCCTGTGTTTCCTGGCAAACAGTTCGGCTCTCAGGACCAGACGCTGGGTGACTCCGGAGGCAAGTCGGCGACTCACATAGGAAGAATGTATGCCAGGAGCGTCTGTATGTAGATATAGACCTCCCGTACGCACTATGACGGGATGCGAAAAAAGCTGTAATATCAATAAGTTAGCGTACAGGAATCCTACCAATGACATTGCCCAGGGAGAATGTGAACACCCCGAATTCCGTGTCCAGTTGAAAACCGAGGTCAAATGTTGCGTCAACAGGAATACTGTGCCACAGAGAACTCGTGCGGTATTTGAGTTCTGACGTACTTGCAAGGAAGACCAGCCCTGCTTTAACGAACAGAGAGGAGCGGTATATCCAGCTGCGGTCCGAATGCAGTGAAAAGTCGTAACGCAGTTCCGTCCTGGCTGCGATGTTGCCCCACCTGAAACGGCTGGCATTGGTACCGAACAAGTTCGGGCCAGAAGCAGTGGTCAGATCCAGACCCATTGCTCTGGGAGAAATCATGTCGTGCAGATCACCTATGTAAAAGCGCTCAGGCAAAGGCACGTTACCCATCGAACCCCCACCATAAACAAGCATTGACCACGTGCTGCGACCGCTACCCCGATGAATGGAAAACGTACCTTCCATCTTCAGGTAATTGTAGGAAGAACCAGTCATAGGTCCTCCCAGACGGCCTGTGAGTCGTATCAAGACCCCTCTCCTGGGAAGCACGAATGAATCCCGCGTGTCATATATCACCGTCATGGTCGCGGGGGATATGAAACTGACCCCATCCTTCATACCAAAGGCGATCTTGCGGGTGGTTCCACCAGGAAGATGCTGGACTGCCTCGGACGGAAGCCGAGTATGCATCACAGACAACTCAAGACCTGGAGACACATGGAAGGGACCGACTATGAAGGCAGCGGAAACTCCGGATATGAAACGCATATAAGGCAGTGCCATGAAGTTTTCAGGATCCGAGTCTCCATATTCTCCGAAGATTCTGTAGAACTCGACTCCGTGATTGCCCTGAATCCACATGTTTACCGGAATCCCACGGGTCAGATCCGGGAAAAACAGCCCTACATGAAAAGCAGCCTGAGGTCTTCCACCAAATACACCAGGAGCCATGGCTGCCACTCCTGCCAGACGCAGCTGGATACCACGTCCCAGGAAGTTGCGATCCACCACTCCTAGACCTGCCCAAAGCGGTGTCACCTTGGATGAACCGAAAAAGATGTGTTCTATTATGAGGGCGCCCCTTTCACGCACCTCGATGACGAGTACCACTCTACCCCGTGCGGAACCCCGCTCCAGACGAAACAGCACCTCCCTGAAGAGACCAGTGGACATTAGACGCCACCGGGCCCATTCGAAGCGCGGATCTTCTGGTGTTATGTACTGTCCCCTGCGAAACCCAGCCTCTCTTTTTATGAAGGAGGAATTCGTGTCTCTGGCCCCCTGGACCCTAACTCGTTCCAGCAGTAACGGATTGTTCACCAGCAGAAAGGCCAGTAGCAGCGGGAGCAAGGCTCACTCTCTTTCACGGAGTACGATATCCTTGCAGCGTTCGGCTATGCCGCGTGGCGTGAATCCGAGATGAGCAGCCACGTCCTTGCCGGGGCCGGACTCGCCGAACCTGGACAGTCCGATGCGGTGCGGAATGCCAAAACTGGCAAACAGACGCGTGGTTCCAGCCTCGACAGCTATCCTGATGGCCTTCTCACGACGGCTTATGAGTGCTGGCAGATTACCCGGATCAGAAAGATCGAGCAGAGGCACTGATATGACCTCCACCGAATAGCCCTCCTCCTTTTCGAGTATCTGGGCAGCCTCGAGTGCCATGTGGACCTCGGAGCCCGAAGCAAACAACTGGATATCGGGATCACTGCCTGCCTGCTTCAGCACGTAACCCGTAAGATTCTCAGGAACCCTGGAGGATTCTGCGAGCTGGGGCAGGGACTGGCGTGTCAAGGCCAGTACCGTGGGTCCGTTGTAGGTCAGTGCAAACCTGTAGGCCGCCACGGTCTCGTTGCCGTCTGCAGGCCTGATAACCTTTAATTTGGGGATGAGCCTCAGGGAGTCGACATGCTCTATCGGCTGATGCGTGGGCCCATCTTCGCCCACCATGAAAGAATCGTGGGTGAGAATCCATATGACATGTGCCTTCATCAAAGCCGACAGTCTGATGGGTGCGCGCATGTAGTCGCTGAATACCAGGAAGGTTGCGCCGTAGGGCAGATGACCTCCATGAAGGGCCAGACCGTTGACTATGCCCCCCATGGCATGCTCACGTATGCCGAAATGTATGTTGCGTCCATCCGGATGGCTGTCATCCATGGCCTCCTCGTCGTGGAGCCATGTAACGTTGGAGGGGGCCAGATCTCCGGAACCACCCACCAGGGCGGGCATGGCCTTTGCTACGGCATTGAGGATCTTGCCGGACGACTTGCGTGTGGCCTCCATGGAGCCGGGCTCCCATGTGGGATAGTCTATCTCACCGGAAATCTTGCCGACCAAACGCCTGTAAAGGGTCCATCTATCGTGATCGGAACGGCGCCACTCATGGAAGGCAGCATCCCATTCCTGATACTGGCGCTTGAGTTCCACCAGCCGTTTCTCGATATGGGTGCGAACATCAGGATCGAGATGGAACCACTCGTCCTCGGGATAACCGTACTTACGGCGCATCTCCTTAAGCACGTCCTCTCCCAGGGGAGAACCGTGGGACTTCTCGCTGCCCTCCTTGGGGCCACCATCCATGGCAATGGTGGTATGGCATATTATTAGCTTGGGCATGCCCTGACCCTCTTTCATGGAGCGTCGCCAGCCTTCCACTACCTCGTCGGGATCCGTGCCGTCCACCTCGGTGACATACCAGTTCATGGCGCGGAAACGCTCTGCCACGTTCTCGGTGAGGGCCAGATCGGTGTTTCCTTCGATAGAGATACGGTTGGAATCGTAAAACACCACCAGACGGTCGAGCTTCTGGGTGCCAGCGAAAGAGGCAGCCTCGTAAACGATGCCCTCCATCATGTCACCATCTGAAGAAAGCACATAAGTATAGTGATTTATTACATTTTCTCCGAGGATGGACCGTAGACGTCTTTCGCCGAGAGCCATGCCCACACCATTGGAGAATCCTGCTCCAAGAGGCCCTGTAGTGGTCTCAACACCTGGCAGGCACCAAAACTCGGGATGTCCGGGAGTACGGGATCCGAGTCTGCGGAAGTTCTTGAGATCCTCCAGGGATACCTCGTATCCGTACAGATAGAGCATCGTGTAAAGCAGTGCAGAGGCATGACCTGCAGAAAGGATGAAGCGATCCCTGTCGACCCAGTCGGGATGCTCTGGATCATACTTCATTATATGATGATAAAGTGCATAGGCGATGGCTGCAGCACCCATGGGCATGCCGGGATGACCGCTCTTTGCGTTCTCCACTGTTTCTGCACTGAGCATTCTTATCTGGCGTATGGTCTTGAGAGCCTTGTCGTTCATGGTACCTCCATCAGTGAGGGAACTGTTCGAAATAGTCCTGGGTGCTCTTCTTCACGTCGCGTGAGAGGATAAATAGTGCAAGCAGGTTTGGCAAGGCCATAAAAGTTATGACCATGTCCGCAAAATCCCACACGAAACGCACGGTCTGCACCGCACCGATATATACTGCCACTGAAAATACGAGCCTGTAGATGAATACGGCACGTCTGTTTCCGAAGAGGAACTGAACCCCGCGGTCTCCGTAATAGGACCACGATATGGCAGTGGACAGGGCGAACAGCACCGTGGATATGGTGACAATCTGCTGTCCCAGGCTGCCTAGACCCAGTGGGGCGAGACCGACCCTGAAGGACTCCGTGGTCAGTGCCGCAGCGTCGAGAAGAGGCCTCGTACCGTCGTTCTGAAGGTAGAGTCCCCCGAGGATGATGACCATAGAGGTCATGAAGCAGATGACCACAGTATCTATGAATGGTTCGAGCATGGACACGAGGCCCTCACGCACCGGATACTTCGTACGTGCCGCAGCGTGGGCGATGGGTGCACTGCCCTGACCTGCCTCGTTGGAGAACAGTCCGCGGCGGATACCCCACAGCATGGTGCCTATGACCGTTCCCTTGAGTGATGCCTCGCCGGTGAATGCCGAGCGTATTATGAGCCAGAAAGCATCGTCTATCCTGGTCAGGTTCATGAGGATGACCGCCGTGGCACCAGCTAGATAGAACAGGGCCATGAAGGGCACGAGCTTCGAGGCGACGGCCCCGATGCGCTTTATCCCCCCCACTATCACCAAAAACACCAGGGAACTGATGACGAGACCACTCATCCACTTGGGAACGCCATAAGTGTGCCGCAGGGCCTCGGCCATGGTGTTTGACTGTGTCATGTTGCCCGTACCAAAGGATGATATAACCACACTCACCGCGAAAATATATGCCATGGCAATGGCCCAACGCCCGGCCTTGGGAGCAATGCCGTTCTTCATGTAGTACATGGGGCCGCCAGCGACGTTGCCACCGTCGTCCTTCTCGCGGTATTTAACGGCAAGTGTGCATTCGGCATACTTGAGTGCCATGCCCAGAAAACCGGTGACCCAGATCCAAAAGGCCGCTCCAGGGCCTCCCCAGGCAATGGCCATGGCCACACCTGCGATGTTTCCGATGCCCACGGTGGCTGAAAGAGCGGCCGAAAGAGCCTGAAAGTGGCTTATATCACCGGGATCCTCGTCCTTGTCATACTTGCCTGAGACTATTTTTATGGCAGTGCCGAACTTCCTGAACTGGATGAAACGCAGATAAAGCGTATAGAAGACCCCCGCAGGAATCAGTACGCCCAGAAGCACCCACGGACCTATATGGCTGTTGTAAAACCTGATCCACTCATGCAGTGCAGCGAACATGGCCGGAGTATATCAAAAACCGGAACGATATGACAGTGCCCCTACGAAAACTACATAATATTAAGCATAACCCCTTGATTTAACTAAATAATCAATCAAGCACCAGTTGACTTTTCCCTGACATGCCACAGCATGAAGCTCTTAGAATAAACCTCCGCTACTTTTCCGGCCCATCCATATCTGTCTGAACATGTGCTCCAGGAGCCTGGCAGTGGTAGGCGTATCCAGTGTCATGCGCAGATACAAGGTTGATCCGTCATGCCAGACGCGGGTATTTTCCAGTAGAGGCTTTACGACCGTCTTCTCACTGTCAGACAGACCGGACATGACGATCACCATGTAGGCATCCCACTGGGTGGCAATGGTACGGGCTGCCTCCTCGCTCCCCAATTCGAGAGCCGAAGAAAAATCCAGTCCAGAGGACATGTCCAACGCCGCCAGGAACCTCGCCTGCTGCAATGTACCCAAAATTGGAGAAACCACTGCCAGTTCCTGCATCTGTTTGCGTCCGAGTCGAACTTCCAGCCACAGTGCACTGGTGGGGGTCACTCCTCCGAAGAGCATGTCGGGCTGCGCCTTTCCCACTATGCCCATGCCTTCGTGAAGAAAACGTCTGTATTTGGGGAACACCACCACAATGGATCCGTCAGGTGCCAGACCTGTGGTTATGCCCCGATTCGTCAGCCAGTAGATACCGCCCTTCAGTCTCAGTCGGGGCCCCAGCTTCCTCTCACAACGCACGAGACGCGTCATATTAAGGGTGGTCTTGACTAGATAAACTCCATCAGAATCACTACTGGGATCGGTCTTAGGAGAGATGAAAACCACGCTCGACAGGGAATTCATAAAAGTCTCGGCATCGAGTCCCATACATTTGAGAATCAGTGAAAGATCCCTGTCTTTGAGCATACCTTTGAGGAACGACTCTCTGAACGCCACCAGCATCGGGCTGGACTTCCACACAGGGGAGCTCATTGTACTGCGCACACCCAGGGACATGGCAAAACGTACCTCGAATGGAAGTTCATCTGAGGACAAAGACTCAGACAGACGCGGCAGTGCAGGAGCCGGGGGAGTTTGCGCCTCCTTGGATTCCTTCCGTGGCTCTGACTGTGAGGTCTGGTTTTGAATGACCCTGCTCTGTGAACGCTCCCTGGGGTAGAATGCATATCCGGCGGCCACGAGGACCAGGACGGCAACGACTAGACCAGCCCCCAGTACCACACGGCGTTTCTTTTTCTTCTTCTTCCGGACCGAATCGTACCCTTCGGACACTTCCAGGGGTGGTCTGTTCTCACTGTGTACGGGAACACCGGCATCAGGAGGTGGAGGCGGCGGGGGCACGGGGAGAGCCTGGACCGGACCTCCTCCAGCGGTTGCCATGGCTGCCTCGAAATCACGGTAGAAATCCCGCACATTGTGGTATCTCGAAGCAGTATCCTTCGACAGTGCCTTTTGAATCACCCCATCCAGGTGCACAGATATACCCGGTATGTGGGTATTGAGCGGAACCGGTGCCTCGGTGAGTATCTTCACCAGTATCTCGCTGGTGGTACGACCCTCGATGGGCAGTCGGCCGGACAGCATCTGATACAGCATCACACCAAGGGCGTAGATGTCCGTCCACGGACCGATGCGTTCTATCTCCCCCTTTGCCTGTTCCGGCGCCATGTAGGCTGGAGTGCCCAGAATCTGTCCGCTCTGGGTGAGCTCGGGCCCCTGGTAGTCGTGAAGCCTGGCTATGCCGAAGTCCAGTATCTTGACGTGGAGCTCGAGTCCGCCTGTGCTGAGCATGATGTTGTCGGGTTTGAGATCCCTGTGTACTATCCCGCGCTCGTGCATAGCCGCAAGGGCATCGCTTATGCCCCTTACTATGGCCATGATCTCGGCAGGAGGCATGTTTTGCGTGGTCTTCATATATTGGGCCAGGGACATGCCGTCCACGAATTCCATGATGTTGTAGTATCGGCCATCGGGAAGACGCCCAAATTCGAGAATGGATACCACGTTTGGGTGGTTTAGTGAGGCCACCACCTCTGCCTCGCGCCTGAAACGCTGTACCACCGCAGGATTGGCCGAGAACTGGGCATGCAGTACCTTCATGGCTGCCCTAGATCCCAGGCCGAGGTGTATCACTTCGTACACCCTGCCGAATGCTCCTTCACCCAGGACACGGGCAACACGGTACTGACCCACTGTGGTTCCCAAAAGCGGATCTGTTCCATTTGCATTCATGGCCAGCATCATACCACAGGCAGTGAACCATAAAACCTGAAAGTTTCCCCGTAAACTACCTCCCCATGTATGGACGCATGAATACTGACCAAAAATCCTTTTATTTCAATATGTTATGCAAGACCTGATTCAAGCGGTTATTTTAGCCCTTCGGCAGTTATGAGGGATGCTCCACCAAGATAGGGACGCAGGGCCTCGGGCACGGTGACTGTACCATCACTGTTCTGGTAGTTCTCCAAAATGGCAAGGAAAGTGCGGCCCACAGCAAGGCCGGACCCGTTGAGTGTGTGCACCAGACGCGGCTTCTCACCGGCTTTGGCCCTGTAGCGTATCTTTGCTCTGCGGGCCTGGAAGTCAGTGGTGGTGGAACACGACGAGATTTCGCGGTATTTGCCCTCGGAGGGCACCCACACCTCTAGGTCGTAGGTCTTTGCGGCCGCAAAACCCATGTCTCCTGCTGCCAGTCTGAGTACACGGTAGGGAAGTTTAAGACGGCGCAGCACCTCTTCGGCGTTGTTCACCAGTTTTTCGAGCTCATCGTCAGAATGCTCGGGCTCCACTACCTTCACCAGCTCCACCTTGCGGAACTGGTGCTGACGGATGAGACCACGCACGTCCCGGCCGTGTGAACCGGCCTCTGCTCTGTAGCACGGTGTGGCAGCGACATAGTAAAGAGGCAGCGATCCAGGCTCGAGAATCTCATCGCGGTGCAGGTTCACCAGTGTGACCTCTGCCGTGGGTATGAGATAGTAGGGAGGATCATCCTGAGTTTTGTAAGTGTCGTTCTCCAGATGGGGCAACTGACCCGTGCCCACCATGGCCTCGCGTCTCACCAGATGTGGCACTGAAACCTCGGTGTAGCCATGCTCTCTGGCAAGATCCAGCATGAAGGACTCGATGGCGCGCTCCAGGCGGGCACCGGCTCCGGTGAGCACGGCGAAACGGGAACCCGACATGCGCGCGGCCCGCTCGAAGTCTATGATTCCCAAGTGCTCGCCAATCTCCCAGTGGGGCTTCGGGGTGAAGTCGAATTCCGGTATCTGCCCCCAGCGGCGGACCTCCTCGTTGGCTGACTCGTCACCAGGCTGGACATCAGGCAGAGGTATGTTTGGCACGTGGAGCAGGGCCTCCAGACGGGCCTCGTCAAGGGCGTGGATCTCCTCTTCCCTGGCCTTGACGGCATCGGACAGCTCTTTCAGTCGTGCCCGAAGGGTGTCGCGCTCCTCCGCAGAAACGGTGCGCATCTTCTTGCTGCCCTCCTTGAGTCTGTGGCGCAGCTCGTCGAGCTCGGCTCTGGCAGCCCGCCATGCCTCATAGGCCTCGTGTGCCTTCTCCAGGGCTGCCGCATAATCGGAATGACGGGCCTGCATGGCAGCCAGGACTCTGTCATAGTCTTCTGTAAGCAGTTTTGGATCTATCATTGTACGCCTCCGCGCTATATCCGTCTAACATGCTAAAATCATTAAATTTTTATGAAATACTGCCAGCCGGACGATACGATGTCACGGTGAGAATATGTGAACTCGTCCGCTGGTTCAACTCCATTTATTTCCCACCTGTCCACCTATCGAGACTGAACTTCTTGAATGCCTGCCTACTGTAGACACTCTGCACTTTTTTAGACTTGCCAAACTGCTTTTAAGGGTTATATGGAGAGCTGTGAGACATCCTTCCGGACTCTGAGCCCGGATGGGATTCGGAGGTGCATCATGGCAAAGATTCTGGTCACACTCATGGAAGACAAGGGCTGGGATTCCCGCATCGACGGACGATTCGGAAGAGCCAGTTTCTTCGGCATCATCGACGAGGAAGGTGGCCTTCACATCAGGCCCAATCCTTACGGCCAGGCAGCCCATGGAGCCGGAACCGGTGCCGCTGGCTACGTCGCCCAGGAGAAGGTGACGGATCTCATCACCACCCAGGTGGGACCAAAGGCCTGGGAAGCTCTCAGTGCCATAGGCGTCAACCTGTGGTCGGCACCCGAGGGTTCCAGTGTCCGTGAAGTATACGGCAAGTGGCAGAAATCCGAACTTCCACGTCAGCAGGGGGCGCAAGGTGGCAGGAATCACTGGTGAAAGATTCAAGGAAGGCCGGTATCCCATAAGGATTTCCGTGGCCAGCGGCAAGGGAGGGACCGGAAAGACCCTCATATCCACCAGCCTGGCACTGGCCCTCTCGCGCAGGGGCCGAGAT
>JALWFW010000166.1 GCA_027013865.1 Polyangiaceae bacterium
GCCTAACGCCCATCCGGCGGGCCAGTACCAGCAAGGCCCAAAAGCCTGGCGGGCAACCTGAAACCTAGCCACTCCAGACGGTCTGAAGCCTAACAGCGCCAGCAAGCCCATCCGGCAGCCCGAAAGCCAGCCAAACCGGCAATCTAGCATCAAGCCCGTCCGAAGGCCCAAGCCCGAAGCCAATCCGAAAGTCCGGCAGGACTAACCCAAGGCCGGGCATAGCCAGCGCCAAACGGCGTGAATCCAGCCAAGCCCAGGCCAAAGCCAGCCAAACCGGCAGGCCGACGCCTAGCCAGCCCATCCGGCAGGCGGGCCAACGCCCAGTAGATCGCCGGCGGCATGCAGACACCGCAGTATGTGCAAAGCGCGCGTTCTCATCCCGGGTGCGGGTGAGGTGTTATGTGAGTTTCGGCGGATCTTCCACCACCCCCGCCAGATGCGCGCGCGACACACCCAGCGGGCGGATCCCTGTGTCTCCTACGGTCCAGTCATAAACCCACCATATGCATAATGTATGCCAAAGCATCCAAGAGCGCTGACAAGACTTATAACATGATGATATCAAAAGACTTTTGCGTACCATCTCGCAGGCGTTCCCGAATGCGAACTCGCACCTTTCATCTAAGTTGGACAGCCATGGGAAGGGCGCAAGGATGCCAACATGCTGAAATGAAAGGGGAAACAGCGAAAAAGCGGCTGATTTTAGCCGTGGCCACCCGCGGACACCTGCCTGTAGACACCCAAAACACAGCCCGTGGATGCTTCAAAGCCCCCTGCAATGAATATCAGGGGGAATCGATATTTGGTCGCCAAATTGTGTCAGTGGAACAAAGAATGTGTTAAAGGGAGGGGTGAGAGTGCTCAGAACTTCTCAGGGAAGCGCTTTTTCACGGCGAAACGAATCATCACGTAGCCGTTCTTGGGGCCTGGAACGGAACCGCTTACCAGAAGCAGGTTATGTTCGGGGCGAACGTCCACGACCTTGAGGTTCTGAACGGTGACGCGTTTGCTTCCCATATGGCCGGACATGCGTTTACCCTTGATGACCCGACCCGGGGTGAGGCGGTTACCGATGGAACCACCATGCCTGAAGTACTCGTGGGTACCGTGAGTAGCACGGAAGCCGGCGAATCCATAGCGTTTCATGACGCCCTGGAAACCTTTGCCCTTGGAGGTGCCGGTGACATCTACGGGATCACCCTTGGAGAAGATCTCGTCTACTTTCAGTTCCTGTCCTACCTTGAAGTTCTCGATCGCCTCGGGGTCGATACGGATTTCCTTGACGTAACGCTTGGGGGTGACGCCTGCCTTCTTGAAACGTCCCATATCGGGCTTGTTGACACGGTGCTCCTTCTGATCTGCGAAACCGAGCTGAAGGGCGGCATAACCATGTCTGTCAGGGGTTCTGATATCGAGTACCACGTTGGGTCCGGCCTCGATGACGGTGACGGGAATACGGCGTCCCTCTTCGTCGAAAATCTGGGTCATGCCAAGCTTGCGTCCGAGAATTCCTAGTTTCTGCATGATTCACTCTCCTTGTCCCAGCGGGACCTCTCGGGTCCATGGGTACAGCCCTCCTTTATAGGGATGTGAAATGCGAAGTCAACGCGAAAAAAAGGCTTGTCACACGGAAATGACGCGTGTGAGGTACATGGACAGATCCAGGGGTTTGACCGTGTGGGTGAGAAGGCCCATGGAGACACCGTCCACCCCCGTGGCTGCGAGGGCCTCCAGACGGTCCTCGGTGACGGCACCGGATGCCTCCAGGAAGACCCGGCCTTTATATCGCCTTACAGCCTCAACGATTTGTTCATCGTCCATGTTGTCCAGCAAAACAGCCCCTGCCCCTGCCTGGGCTGCCTCGTCCAGCTCCTCCAGGGTGCTAACCTCTACTTCGATGACCAGGGAGTGGGGTGCATACTTCCTGACAGCCTCCACTGCAGCAGTTATGGATCCTGCGGCCGTGATGTGGTTGTCCTTTATGAGCACGCCGGATCCGAGATCGTAACGGTGGTTGTGAAGCCCGCCCGTGGCCACGGCGTATTTTTGGAGGCGGCGCCAGCCCGGAAGGGTCTTGCGCGTGTCCATGATGCGCAGGGATGATCCGTGTTTTCGGGCCAGAGTATTCGAAACGGTGGCAATGCCGGACAGGTGCTGCAGAAAGTTGAGTATGGTCCTCTCAGCCACTAAAAGCGCCACGGTGCGGCCCGTCATGTGAAGGATCTCCTCTCCTTCCTGGATACTGGCCCCTTCCTCGGCATGGAACCTGAGACTGACGTCCTCACCCAGGGTCTCGAAAATCCAGGCAATGAGAGGCAGTCCACAGATGATGCCACTTTCTTTGGCCACTATGACTGCTTCACTCGTGTGGGAGGGGGGGAATATGGCTTCACTGGTAACGTCCCCGCGTCCGGCGTCCTCTTCTAGGGCCATGGATATGAGCTGTCTGAGATGAGGTGTGGGAAGGAGTTCCATGATTTTCTCCTTGCTGGTCATGCGTCGTCGAGTTTAAGACCTTCTACGGGGGTTATCTTCACGGCCTGTCTGGCAGGGTACAGTGTGGCGAGCAGAGACAGGAGCAGGGCAGCCGCAGATACTGCCACTATTTCTGACCAGTCCAGGCGTACCGGAAGGTATGCGAACTGAAACACGTCCCTGGGCATCCGCAGTCCCACCACCGCCAGGTAGGAGCATATGGCCATACCTGTAGCCAGTCCTGCACTCAGACCCAGAAGACCGATGAAAATCCCCTGCTTCATGAATGTGCGCATGATCATGGTATCAGTGGCACCCAGAGCCTTGAGTATGGCTATCTCGGATTTCTTGTCCAGCACCACCATGACGAGATTCGCGGTGATGGAGAAGGCAGCCACCAGGATTATAACCGCCAGTACGAGGAACATGACGATGCGCTCGAGTTTCATGGCATTGAACAGCGCCCTGTTACGCGTCCTCCAGGTGTCCACCACCAGATCTCCGGGAAGTACCCGGCGTAGTGCGGCAGCAGCGGGTTCGATGTCCCGGCGGTTCTTCAGTTTGAGGAACCAGCCGCTTATAGTGTCTGAGGTGCCAGTGAAAGACTGGACCTCCCTGAGGGATGTTATTGCGAAGACCCTGTCGAAGCGGAAGTCATTGGTTTTGAACAGGCATCCCACCCTGAAACGCTTGAGTCTGGGCATGAGACCAGTGGGGGTGAGTTGTCCCTTGGGACTTATCACGTCCACACCCGAACCCAGGGTGCTGGTGCCCAGTACGACGCCCTGATCCTGGCTCATGCACAGTGCGGGAGCCACAGGGGGAGCATCCCCGTACACCGATGCCCCTGCAAGGGTGACGTCCAGCCATCCCACACGTTCGGGATGGGTTATGTTGGAGAGTGTCCCTTCGAGTATCTGGTGTTCGAGCCCCTGATCCTCCACAGGATCCACTCCTCTCAAAATCATACCCGAGGCTGCATCGTAGCGGGTGGACTTGACGAGTACCTCGGTATCCAGGAACGTGTAGATACTGGCATTTTTCTCGAAATCGTTCGCCACGGAACGAATCTTTTCGAGGATCTCCGGCCGTGACTTGAAGTCTCCGTAATGGCGCTGTCTTATGATGATATGGGGAGAGAAACCGAGAATTTGCCGTTCCTGGGCATCCTCCAGGCCTCCCATGACGGACAGTACCACCAAAAGCACGGCACTGCCGAGAAACACCCCAAAGATGGAGATGGATGTATAAACATTGAAGAACAGCAGCAAGAGTCCCAGGAACGAGCCGAAGGCCCCAGTGGCAGCCATGGCAAGGCCAGCAAAGTAGGAGACTCCGGTGGTCATGGTAACAAGCAGCATGCCCACAGCCAGAAGAATCAGGGAGCCTACGAGCACTGGACGCCTGGGATGGTCAGTGAGCAGATACCTGAATGCCACCAGGTTTTCGAAGAAGTTCATCATCTGCTGCCGTCATCTCCGTCCTGTCCGGAGAACTTCAGTAGATATGCGCGGATGAAGGGATCCAAATCACCGTCCAGAACGGCATCCACGTTGCCCACCTTCAGTTCTGTACGGTGGTCGGTTATCAGGCGGTAGGGAGCCAGCACGTAGGAGCGTATCTGGGAGCCGAAGTCTATCTTCATCTTAGGCCCTGCGATGTTCTCCATCTTCTCTTCCTTCTCCCTGAGCTTGAGCTCGTAGAGTTTGGAACGGAGCATACGCATGGCCGTAGCCTTGTTTTGGTGCTGGGAACGCTCGTTCTGGCACTGAACCACTATGCCCGTGGGCAGGTGGGTTATACGTACCGCACTTTCTGTCTTGTTGACGTGCTGCCCGCCGGCTCCCGAGGCCCTATACACGTCTATGCGCAGATCCTCTTCACGAACGTCCACGTCCACGTCTTCATCGAGGTCGGGAGTAACGGTGACACTCGCAAATGATGTGTGACGGCGAGCATTGGAATCGAAGGGCGATATGCGAACGAGCCTGTGCACTCCTGTCTCGGCCTTGAGATACCCGTAGGCGTTGGGACCCTCCACCAGTATGGAACAAGAGTCTATGCCTGCTTCGCTTCCTGGCTGCAGATCGAGGATGGTGGTGCTGTATCCCTTGCGCTGACACCACCTGAGATACATACGCTGAAGCATCTCTGCCCAGTCCATAGCCTCCACCCCGCCTGCTCCGGCGTTTATGGAGATGATGGCATTGGCGCTGTCCATCTCTCCGGACAGCATGCGCTCGAGTTCCATGTCCTCCAGAGCCTTGGCAACCTCTTCCAGCATGGCCGGGACCTCGGCAGCGGACTCTTCGTCGTTTTCCTCCTCGGCTAGCTCCATCATGACTTCGGCGTCTTCCAGTCTCGTCATGAGGGATTCCCACCGGGCCAGGCGATCCTTGATGACAGAGCTCTCTTGCATCACTTTCTGTGCTCTGGCGGGATCGTTCCACAGATCTGGATCCGCGGTGATGCTCTCCAGCTCTTCGAGTCTTTTCCTGAGTCCGTCTATGTCCAGGTACCTGCCGAGCTCGTCAGCACGTTTCCTGGCTTCCTGAAGTGCGATTCTGATATCTCCGTGCATGGGAGGGGATTATATGTCTGCAGGAGCGTATGTCCACACCTGAGATGATTGAAAGTGCTTGACCCTTAATGCAGAACTCATGTAGATTCGTGCGATAGACGGCACTGGAACTGCAACTGTTTATGTAGTGGATACTCAAAAACAAGAGGTAAGGACATGAAAACCAAATATGGTTGGCTGGCGGTCATAATTTTTTCGGTGATGACGGCTCTCTTTTACTGGTGGTTTGTCAAGGACAGGGACAGCACCGTTCGGGATCTGGCTCAAGAACAACTTGCTGACGGAGACCGGCTGGTACGAAGCCTGGAATATGCCAATCAGACGACTGCCAAGGAAAAGGCCCTGGAGGCAGAGCGCTATGTGAGGCCCATATACCTCAAGTTGCTTGATCTCAAGCGCAAGATTGCCCAGGCTTCCAAAAGTCAGCTCGCGGAGCTGTCCAGGACCGGCCAGCAGCCCATATTCGTGGCTATCGTGGGCAATGAAGACAATATCCTTTATATGAACGTCAAGGGCAGGGAGATGAAGGACTTGGTCGATGCCAAACTCATCGATCAGGTCCTGCAGCAGAAGGTCTCGGTCTTCAAGGACAACACTCTGCCGACACCTCCTGCTGCCGAAGGAACCCCGGAGCCCGTCAAAGTGGCAGTGCCATTCCCCGGAGAGAAGGACGGCAAGTATCTCAAAGACTATATGCCTGCCATAGAGAAGAATTTCGGCAAGGGCTTCACTGTATACAGGGTTCGCATAGCCGAGATAGCCGTCAGCACCAAGACCAAGGTCAAGAGACTTCTCAAAGCCGGATCTCTCCTAGTGGGCTATGCAAAGCCTCTCGACAGCAATGCCCAGGTCCATCTGATGAACTTTGCACGTTTCAAGGGCATCAGGACCCCGGTGGTGTTGCACGAGAAAACCCGTTCCAATCTCTTCGATACCCTCAATGCTCTTCTGAATGGTGTGCGGGGCGTCCCAAAGATGAAGTTCATGGGCCGCAAGGCTCCCTACATCCTTTTCGTGGCCAATACCGACGGCTATGTCCTTGTGCGTGATAAAGACACCCGTAAACTCACGGGCTTTAATTACATCAAGGCATATCCAAAAGAGATGGGAGCCCTTACCAGGGCCATGAAGGAAGGCCGTCCCGTGTTCGACATATGGGAATTCGAGATTATCAACCGTCTGGAACGTAAACCCGGCCGTTCCCAGAGTCTCTACCAGGCTGCCGTGGTTCCGATTTCCGACAAGCACGGCCGTATAGTGGGAGTATTCGCTGCTGCCTGGGACTTCAGTATCAGGATGCTGCAGGCCAGTGAGCTATCCTCGGTACAGACAGGTTATTTCTACAAGGGAGAGCTCTACTTCACGTCATTCAGAGGCCCTGCCACCAAAAAGGAGGAGGCCCTGAAAAACTTCCTGCAGGGACGTTTCTCTGACGTCAGTGCCTCTCCTGATGAGCTGGGCAAGGGACCGGCCAAGGGTAGGAAGGTATCCATAGCCGGTGAGGATTATCTCCTCACGTACCACAAGTTTGGCTCCAGGTTCGAGAGCGGTGATTCCTACGGATACGTGGTCATGGTGGGGCTCGCCAGAATCGCGTCGCCAGCAGATCTGTTCGGTATGATCATACTGCTCATGTTCATCGTGGGCATCTTCATGCTGGGACTCGTGGATTACCTCGTATATGCCCAGCTATCCCAAGCCATCGACGAGGTGGAGCAGGGGGTTCAGAGACTTTCCAGTGGGGATCTCGATTATGTCATCGAGCCCACACAGGGTGAGACCGTGGCCCTTGCAGACGGCATAAACGAGCTCATGGACGTCCTCCTCGACAGGCCAATGGAGGACGAGGAAACGGGTGAGCGTCCTCCCAAGGAGGGTATACACCTCGTGGAACTCGGTCCTGTTCCTGGTATGGCCTACAGGTCTGATGATTCCGAAGTGGCACGCTATGTCGAGATGGATGATGCCATGTACTCGGCCGAGCTCTATCAAAAGTTTATGGATGCCTGGAACAAACTGAATACAGGAGAGGATGTCCCTGACAGAATCCTGTTCGAGCAGCGCGTAGCCCTGTTCGAGCGCATGGTGATGCGCCGTTTCGATTGCGACAAGGTATTTTTCGATGTCAGGGCCGAAGATGGGGCAGTCATGCTGGTTCCTCTTCCAGTGGTCTATTCCTGACGAGTTCCTCCTTCTGAGCTCTCCTGAATACTGAACCTTCCTCCTTACCCTTTTTCACATCCTCAAATGACCCGAAACATGACACCGGATGGTATGCCATGCCAGTATGCTTTCCATGACGGTGATCACTGGACTGGACAGAATTCTAAACAGTGACGTAAGGCTTCCTTCCGGGAAAGTAGGACTCATAACTCACGGTGCAGCACTGAGCCGCAGCGGTATTCCGGCCCATCTGGCCCTTTTGAGAGCAGGTGTGGATCTGAAATACCTCATGTCTCCAGAGCACGGCCTTTATTCCATTGCACAGGACATGGAAGGAGTGGAGGATACGTCTGATCCGATGTCGGGACTCAGGGTGATAAGCCTGTATGGTTCGACTTTCGATTCCCTGTTTCCGGATGAGTCGGTTCTCTCGGAGCTCGATGTGATACTGTGGGACATTCAGGACATCGGCACGAGGTATTACACGTATGTGTGGACCGCTCTCATGGTACTCGAAAGACTTCATTCCATGGGACGTCAGATGTGGGTCCTGGATCGCCCCAATCCCGTGGGCGGTGCGCGTCTGGAAGGTAATGTAGGACACATCAAATCATTCGTGGGATGGCATCCTGTCTTGGTCAGACACGGTCTTAGCGCCGGGGAGTTACTGAGCTTGGCTGCTTCTGAACTTGGATTGTCCGATGCCCTGCACGTGGTTCGCATGAAAGGCTGGCGCAGGGACATGACCTTC
This sequence comes from Polyangiaceae bacterium, assembly GCA_027013865.1. Classification (GTDB taxonomy): domain Bacteria; phylum Myxococcota_A; class Polyangia; order HGW-17; family JALWFW01; genus JALWFW01. The sequence continues at coordinate 7,971 of JALWFW010000166.1, forward strand.
CGGGACACCGGTCTGCCCTGGGTTCCCCCGTCGCCCAACATGCCATCCGTGGAAGCAGCCACAGTGTATCCGGGCATGTGCCTCGTGGAGGCCACCACACTGAGCGAAGGCAGGGGTACCACGACTCCATTCCTGGTGGCAGGGGCACCATACGTCGAACCCATGGCCCTCATATCCGAACTCGGCGAGGTCCCGGGCCTCTCCATGGTGCCGACATACTTCAGACCCATGTTTCAGAAGCATGCCGGACGTGCGTGCGGTGGGATTAGACTGGTGGTCACCCGTCCGGAGGAGTTCGATTCCTGGGTGTTCGGACTCAACTTCCTGTCGGCAGTACGCCGTCTTTGGCCCGAACGGTTCTCGTGGCGTCCAGATGCCTATGAATTCGTGGATGACATTCCGGCCATGGACATGCTCACCGGAGAACCCTCCATACGCAGACATATAGAAATGGGAGCCTCTTTCAGCCGGGAGGATTTTGCCGAGGACATCGCATCCTGGGAGAAGAGACGGGCTTCTTATCTGTTATATGATTAGCGTTATAACCATTTGATTTTATTCAAGAAATTACGCAAGGCATCAACTGCGGAATCTTTGGCGTAGTCGAGGAGTCCGCCTGTCACGTCACGCGAGGTCCATGCGTCTACCACAGGCCAGACAATTGACCGAGGGGATGCAAAGCGTTCTTCTAGGAACGATTCCATTGAGGGACACACGTCGCTGCGCCAGGACGGGATGTACTCATCTAGGAAACCGTAAGCCATGCTGCGGTATCTCTCGGGCTCTCTCAGGGACTCCTCCACAGTGCTCAGCATACTGTCCATGCTCCTGACCACGGGACCGCCAGCCTTCTCCAAGGGCATGAGGAACAAGTCCTCGACCTTCGCCTGCCCAAGCACCCGTACACGCTTGCCATCGAATTTGCGCCATTTGATCCACGGGCCATCGTCCGTGAAGGGATATATGTGCACTGCCGGACGCCCTGTCACATGGTACAGCACTCCAATGGATGAATAATTGGTGAGCATCACATCAGAGACGGCCATGTCCACCAGGTTGTCCTCGCCTTCGTCCTTGAATCTGAGCTGAACGTTGCCGTATCTGGATACGAGGGAATTGAGATCCGCCAGAAAAGCGGCAGGATACCTCTTGCGGTCGTGCATTCGTACCAGCACGGAGGCATCCATGTCTCTGGCAAATGCGAAGAGCCGTTCGAATCCGGTGGTCTCGTCGGTCCAGTGGGAGAACACACCTCCATAATGCCATGTAGGGGCAAGGAGGATAACGCGTTTGGATAGATCTATGGAATAAAAGGGCTGGGCAGCGTCACGTGAGACGTGTTTCATGGCCATCCTGACGTCGTCGGCCGCTGCCATACCAAGGACCGAAATGTTTGCAGGATTGATCCCAAGAAGGGCTTGGCGTTCTAGATCCACGGTCCCGTAGGCCTTCCAGATGAATCTGGGATTCTTGCGATCTATGCGTCCCACGAGTGGTAGAAGCTTGCGTGCATAGGCATCGATTTCATGCCTGAGCATCCATTTGCCCGCAAAACCGTGCCAAATCACGAATATTGCCCTTGAAACCGGTACCTTTGGAAGGACGTTGTCCACCACTGCCACGTCAGCCTTGAAGCGCTGGATTTCAATCATGTCGGAAAGAGAGGTACGACGTACTATCCGGGGAGGTCTTATGGGAATCAGATGCTGGTGAGCCTCTGATGAAAACCTGTCCCATGTGTCGTGAGCCACCATGACCTCATGCTTCCCAGAAGACAGCATGTGCCTGAGCAGCGCCAGGATTTCGCCATTCATATTCGTTACCCAGAAAAGTACTCTCATGCCTTTACCTCTCCAAAATCGGTGGCATTACATAACTTGTTGATATTATTGACAAATCACGTTTCATGGTTTTGCGGTTCCCCTTGATCTCAGGGGGTTATGCCCCGTCAGCACCATCCAGGCCATGCCATAAAATGCAAGAGCCCCCACTCCCAGCGCCAACCGTAAGGGCAGGCTTTGCGGAGTAAGAAAGAGGGGGGGGACGAGAATGAATAGGGCCACGGCTAGCCAGCGTCCCACTTCTCTTATGGGGGTCTCGATTCCGACGAGGATGCGTGCTTCGATTATCTGCATGATAGACACCGTGGCTCCGGCAGCAGCAGTAGCAGTGGCAGCACCGATGATTCCGAAGCGTGGAATCAGAAGCAGGTTGAGGATGAAGTTCAGGCCTCCCACGGTCAGGGAGTTTACGAGATTCCACCTGGAATGACCCGCCATGACGATGGCATTGCCTGCGAGTCCGAAGGTGACGGACATGAAGGGGTTTACCAGTAAGATGAGCATGAATGTGGTGTCACCCGTGAGGCTGGAGGAGAACAGATGCAGGAGATCCTGCCTGAAGTAAGCCACGGCGAATACGGATGCCATGCCAAGGGCCGTGGACCAGCCCGACACCTTTGCGAAGAGCCGGTTGAGCTCGCCAGTGCGTCCTTCATGGCTGTAGCGTGCCAGTACTGGTGAGTATGAGCCTGAGAAGGCGAGTTTGGCCTGTCGTGCGTTACGTACTATCTGGGCACCAAGGGAATAAAAGGCAATCTGAGCTGGAGCCGCTCCAAACCAGCCCAGCATGATGACGTCCAGGGAGGAGACGAGCCGTCCCAGGGCCATGTTGAGGTTTTGGGGAATTACGAATGACAGAATCCCAGGCGGTATCTCCTTGATGGGGGAGATGAGTTCACGCCAGTCCAGGTGTCTGAGGAGCAGATACACGGACACGGTGGCACTGACGGCGAATGCACCCACGAATGATATGGCTATGCCTTCCGCTCCAAATCCCATGTGTCTGAGTACCAGTGCCAAAAGAGCAACTGATGCTGGTTTGACCAGTCCTATGACCACTGCCTCGTAACTCATGATCATCTTGGCCTTTGGGATTGCCAGTGCCGTCAGAGTCAGTGCTTCCAAGGGCATGCCCCAGGCTAGGTACGCGAGAACCGTGGCTAGAGACGTGTGGGAGGGATAGTAAAAATGTACGAATGCAGGGGCGAGGAGACTGATGAGCAGTGCTAGGACGAGTCCTATGCCCCCGGACATCAGGAGTACCAGTCTCATATAGGAGTACAGCCTGGTGCGTTCTTCGGTGCTGTGCATGTGGCGGGAGGCAAACATCAGACCGCCATCGACGAATCCCGAGGTAGTGAGAGCTCCAGTGACTTCAATGAAACTGAAGGCCAGGAGATACAGGCCCATGGCCTGGGTGCCATAAAGGCGTGTCAACATGATGTACAGCAGTGGCTGAGATAGTGCCTTGGCAGCGGTACCTGCGAAGTTTATGGCCGCGCCGGTGGCTATCTTGCGCTCTATGTGACCTGAGTCAGGGGAACGGCCTTGCATGAGGCCTGATAATAGGGAAGATGAATTATATTTGAAGAAAGTTCGGGAAAAATCGGAGGTCAGGCCTGTTACATGGCCTTCTGGACGCCGATCATGTACATCATGGAGTCACTGCCCGTATCGTCGAGATCAGTGAATACGAGTTCGCCATACAGATTCATGGCTGGAGCGATCTCGTAAAGTCCTCTTAGACGCAGGGGCAGGTTGAGATCCGAATCTACATTGCTGTCATCCGGAATGAAGTAGTGGATGCCGAGCTGTGCCATGAAACCCGCCTTGGGGGTTATGGCTGCGTAAACGCCGAGATTCACTCCCAGGCCAAACAGTTTGAGATTGTCGCCAAACCATATGCTTGCCCCGGCATCACCCAGAAAGTACAGATTCGAACCCAGGGAACGTGCTGTCTTGCCGAACAAACTGAACAGGAAGTGGCTTCCGTCGTCGAGGGGTAGATTGGCCATGGCGCCTACGAATGTCGAACCACCGGAGATCCACTGACCTCCGTATACCTGCACGTCCATGAGGCCAGCATCGTCGGAGAGACGGATGGGAACTCCCAGGGCGCGTCCAAAGGCCGGCATCAGCCCGGACCCCAGGCCCAGCTCAAGGTTGCCGGGAAGGGCAAATCTGCCCTCCAAGTTGATGCCCACTATGTTGT
>JALWFW010000167.1 GCA_027013865.1 Polyangiaceae bacterium
TGCCATTCTCACGAGAATTGCCGTGCCATTTTATTTAATTATTTCAATTAGTTATGGTTGTGCTGGCAGCGGTGATCTGAATGCCTGCGGAGGTACGGGCGATCTTGTGGCCATGCCCGGACAATCCTGTGGCGTGTGCGGCGTATATACCTGTGACGGTTCCGATGCGGTGAAATGTGAGGATCCAGGGGCCAATCAGTGCGGCGGGTGTGCCGTTCTCGAGCACGCTGTGGGTGAACGTTGCGGTGAGTGCGGCATGTACGAGTGCCTGAACGAAGACGCGGTTCACTGCGTGGAGAGTCCCAACGAGTGCGGAGGGTGTACCAAGCTGGAGGGCACTCCTGGGGATTCTTGCGGCGAGTGCGGACACTGGATATGCAACGGCCCCGATGACGTCAACTGCGACGATCCGGGCAAGAATGCCTGTGGCGGCTGTAAGGTGCTTCCGTATCAGCCTGGGGACTCTTGCGGCGAGTGCGGTGCATACGAGTGTTCCGGCACCGATGCAATCCGGTGTGAGGATTCGGGCTTCAACGGATGCGGCGGATGTGCCCAGCTTCCTGGCGGTCCAGGAGATTCCTGCGGCTCATGCGGGGAAGGAGAGTATGCCTGCGACGGATCCGATGTAGTGAGGTGCGAAGATCCCGACGGTACCTTTTCTCATGCCGTGAACCTTGGCCTCTTCACTGATGCCGATAACAATGCAGGTGAATTTTACGGTGCTCTCTATCCCGGAGAGGACGAGACGGACTGGTACATGGCTCAGGTTGATGATGAGTGGGACTCCAACATGGAACCATGGTTCAGAATTACCAACCCCACAGGTAGATCCTATGTCATGTGTGCCTATTTCGATTCTGAAGCAATGGACGGATGTCTCAGCGGTACATCCGATTACTACAACGGACTTTCGGGATGCTGCGGCGACAACATAGAATTTGATGTGGGCGGTGTGGGGAGCAACAGCGGAGGATGGGTCTACATAAGGGTAACCCTCGACGCTCAGTCGACGGGAACATGTGATCCGTATCATGTCACCTTTGGATTCTGAGACCGGAGTGTACGGATCCGTATAACCTGGAGGATACTGAATGAAACGCATTTTTTTCATACTGATGACATCGACTCTCGTATATCTGACGTACGGATGCGACGATAGCAGCAAAGGAGGAGGTAGTGACGGCCTGCCCAATGCTTGCGGAGGGGTGGGAACCCTGGATGGCACTCCGGGGGAGCATTGTGGAGACTGTGGTCACCTAGTGTGTGACGGCACGGAAGCTGTGCGGTGTGAGGATCCTGGTGAGAACGCCTGCGGTGGCTGCGAGACCCTTGATGGAACACCCGGCGGAACCTGTGGTGATTGTGGTCACCTAGTGTGTGACGGTACGGATGCTGTGCGGTGCGAGGATCCGGGTCTCAATGCCTGCGGTGGCTGCGGTACCCTGGACGGAACACCGGGAGAATCGTGCTTCGACGATGTTCAGGGCGTCACGGCCTGTGCGAAATGGACTTGCGATGGCACCGAGTCCGTACGGTGCGAGGATCCTGGACTCAACGTGTGTGGCGGCTGCAGTACCCTGGATTCCACTCCTGGCGGAGCCTGTGGCAACTGTGGCGAAGGAATCCTGGCCTGCTCTGAGGACGGTGAATCCGTGGAGTGCCGTCCTGCAGGGTCCACATCGGCGTCTGCCCAGTATCTCGGTACGTGGTCTGACAGGGATACCGATTATGACTGGGTCACCGTAACCGGGACCCTGGAGCAGGACGTCGATCCTGCAGACTGGTACAAGGCACGCATGGAGGACACCACCTGGGGTATAGTCGATCCGAAGTTCCAACTGACCAATCCCGAAGGTGCATCGTACAGACTGTGTGTCTACTTCGCCAGGGAGTATAGTGGCACGGAAGTCTCTTGCGATGAGGGTACCTCCACCACATTCGGAGACTGGCCCGGCTGCTGCACTGGCGACACTGGCGGCACGGTCTCCTTGGATATGGGCTTCGGTGGCGATGACGACAATGGTTTCTTCTACATGCAGGTTCAGTACGTATCCGGTCAGCCCACGGCCGAGTGCGCCGAGTATGAACTCAAATTCCACTTCTGATTGACATTCATTGAAAAAAAGAGCCTATCTGCCTGTAATAACTGGAAAAACTGCGGCAGAGCGCATGGCCGTGCCATTCATGCACCTGGTGGCTCCTGCCTGTGTGGTGTCCTATCCTCATGCGTTGGACATGAACGTCTGGCCGGGTATGCCGTGCATCCTGGATTCGGGGGCTTTCGGTTTTCTCAGGGGACACGGAGTATCATGGGAGCATGGCAGTGAAGGCGCGGTGATTCGTCTTGAGTTCGGAGACCGGGAGCTCGAGATCACCCCGTCCGTACTCCTGAGATTCATGGAGGACAGAGATCTGTGGGGGTTTACTCCAGACGTGCCCGTGCCGCCGGGAACGGATGCCTCAGAGGCCGCTCACAGGCTGGATGCCAGTCTGGAGAGTGCCGCATGGATGGTCGACAATGCCAGGGGCAGACGTTTGTGGGTGACCATCCCGGTATATGAAGATATACAGGCAGTGCTCGGAGCCATAAACATCGCTGCTGCCATGGATGCATACGGAATCGCGCTGGGTGGACTAGTGCCCCGTTTCGGCGAACCGTGGCTCGTGGATGTCGTGCGTCATGCCGTGTCCACTGGCAAGCCCGTTCATGTGCTGGGAGTCGGAGCCCCGGACCGGGTGTTCATGCTGTGGTCCACGGGCGTGGCGTCCGTTGACTCGTCTACCTATGCCCGGCAGGCGGCCTCAGGAATGCCATTCCTCGGAGAACCCGTGGACGGACCATCGACGCTGGAGATCAGGAATCTGATGCTCCGTAACCTTGCATTCATGAATCAGGCATCCATGGGTGGAGCATGGAAGGTTCTTCTGATGCTGAAGGGTACGGGTGATTCGAAATGAAGAGGCGGAACAGGAGACATTCGGATCCAAGACACCGTTCTTCCCGTGAGCGCCGGGATACCGCACGTGTGGAGTCCCTGGCCGCAGGAGCTGGAGACGGTGTGGTGCATCTCGACGGCCGTACCGTGTTTTTGCCGGGTACCGTTCCCGGTGATACCGTGCAATTCGTGTGGACACCAGCACGCAGGAGCTGGTCAAGGGGTCGCGTGGAGGCCCTCGTCGAACCATCGCCGCACCGTGTAAGCCCGTTGTGTCCGGCCCATGCGGTTCCTCCTTCTGCATCAGGCTGCGGAGGATGTCCTTGGATGTCGGTGTCCCGTTGTGTCCAGCTCGATGCCAAGCGGGACATCATGGACCGGGCGCTTAGGATACACCATGTCCGGTGGGACGTTCCTGATGTCGAGGAAGTGGGGCCAGCAGCAGGATACAGGTGGCGTGCCAGGTTCGCCGTGGCTCCGGACGGCCGTGTGGGGTTCCGTCGTGCAGGCTCGAATGAGATTCATCCCTTGAATGAATGTCCAGTACTCACCCACCCATCGGATGTACGCCTCCTTCATGGTCTTGCTGATGGACGTGAGCTTTCGGTACAGTGGAACACCTTAGGTCATGTTGCCCTTCACGTGGAGAGGGGGCGCATCGATGTGGAACTGGCCATCGAAAGGTTTGGGGAACGCCTTGTGTGCATCACGTCAGGGCGCACAACCGTTTACGGTGATGGCATCCTCCTGGATGATTCTCCTCCCTTCACCGTGACTGCAGGGGGATTCAGTCAGGCCGGACCGTGGGCCAACAGGGCTCTCGTGGATGCAGCCGTGCAGATGCTGCGTCCTGTGGCAGAGGAGTCTGGTGGTCGGATCTCGATACTCGAATTGTATGCCGGTGCTGGAAACATCACCCGACGTCTCGTCAGTCTCGGGCAGGTCACGGCTGTGGAGGCGGATCCCGATTCAGTGGCGCTCTTTCCGCGCAATGTACCCGGAGCACACCTGATTCGTGTTCCCGTTGAGTCGATTGACCCTGATGAACTGCCTGACTTCGATGTGCTAGTACTGGATCCTCCCCGCACGGGGATCTCCTCTGAGGCATTCAGGGTAATAAGGGGCTTGACTTTCCGTCATGTCCTGCTCTTTTCCTGTGACCCGATGAACGGAGCACGCGATCTCTCTCGATTTGCCGAGATTTCTTTCAGTATCAAAGAAATGCGCGTGCTTGACACAATGCCGGGCACACCTCATTTTGAGGTGATCTCACTGCTCAGGAGATCTTTCTGAATGAGTGAGAATTTAATGTTAGCTATAACATCTTGATTTAATTGATGTTTTTGCAAGTGTCAGAACTGCCGGGTTCTGATTTTTTTTACTTGCATTAGCTGGGAATACCAATAATATTCGCTTCCGCTTTACGAGTAGGTGTTGCCATGAAGAAGGTCATTGGCCAAGTAAAAATGCAGCTTCCCGCTGGACAGGCTACCCCGGCTCCGCCGGTCGGTCCTGCTCTGGGTCAGCACGGTGTCAATCTGATGGAGTTCTGCAAGGCGTTCAATGCCAGAACGCAGAAGCAGGCGGGCATGATCATCCCCGTGGTGGTCACGATCTACGCAGATCGCTCGTTCTCCTTCATCACCAAGACCCCTCCCGCATCCATCCTTCTTAAGAAGGCTCTGGGAGTGGACAAGGGATCGCCCGAGCCCAACAAGATAAAGGTGGGCAAGGTCACCCGTGAGCAGGTGCGTGAGATCGCGCAGATCAAGATGCCTGACCTCAATACAACAAATATTGAGGCAGCCATGCGCATAGTCGAGGGCTCTGCCAGGTCCATGGGGATCGACGTAGTAGATTAACAGTAACAGGACCACCCGACCCATGCTGGCGGGTGGGAGGTGTCGCAGGACACCGGAGGTGAGAACATGCCAAAGCGCGGCAAGAAATACCTCGAGGCACTGAATAAGGTCGACAGACAGAAGAGGTATGAGCTCGATGAGGCGGTAAAACTGGTGAAGGACATTTCCTACACCAAGTTCCCGTCCACAGTGGAACTGGCCGTACGTCTCGGCGTGAATCCGCGTCATGCCGATCAGATGGTGCGTGGCGCTGTTGTGCTCCCACACGGAACCGGCAGAGATGTCAAGGTTCTCGTATTCGCCAAGGGTGACAAGGCAGACGAGGCCAAGGCAGCCGGAGCCGACTTCGACGGAGCCGAGGATCTGGTCGAGAAGATCAAAGAGGGCTGGCTAGGATTCGATAAAGCCATAGCTACTCCCGACGTTATGCCCATAGTCGGTCGTATCGGTCGTATCCTGGGTACCCGCGGACTCATGCCCAATCCTAAGGTCGGAACCGTTACCTTCGACGTCGCCAAGGTCGTTGGTGAGATGAAGAAGGGTCGCGTGGAGTTCCGCGTGGATAAGGCCGGTATCATTCACGTGCCCGTGGGCAAGGTCAGTTTCGACAACAAACAGCTCAAAGAGAATATCCTCGCGGTCATTGATACCCTGCTCAAGTTGAGGCCGGCGACCGCGAAGGGGACCTATGTAAAGACAGTGGCCATCGCTCCTACGATGGGTCCTGGAATCAAGCTGGATGTCACTGACGTCCTGGGTTCCCTGTGATGATAGGGGGTGAATCATGAATCGCGTCCAGAAGGCTGAGCACCTTGAATATTTGAAGAAGGTCGTGGAAGAGGCCCAGTCTCTGATCTTCATTGACTATCAGGGTCTCACCGTTGAGGAAGTCAACAGGGTTCGCAGGGAGTTCGAAGCCCAGGAATGTGAATACAAGGTCGTCAAGAACACGGTCTTCATGAAGGCTACGGAGGGTACCAGCGTACAGGGTATCGAGTCTTTCATGTTCGGACCCGTGGCTATCGCATTCTCCCGTCAGGATCCGGTGGCTCCCGCCAAGCTGGCGGTCAAGTTCGCCAAAGAGTTTGATAAATTCGAAATCAAGGGCGGTCATATGGAAGGTCAGGTACTCGATGCCGCTGGCGTCGATCAACTTTCCAAGATGCCGTCCAAGGATGAGATGAGGGCCCGTCTGCTTGCAACCATGCTGGCGGCACCTCAGAAATTCCTCAGGCTGCTGCAGGCTGCGCCTCAGAAGTTCCTTCTGGCGCTGGATGCACGCAAGAGACAGCTCGAGGGTGAGTAACGACAACAATAGTATTGACGAGATAGTAAAATTTCCTATAAGTAGGGCCTTGCGCCCAAGGAGGTCGGTAAGATGGCAGTGACGAAGGAGCAAGTTATTGAGTTTCTGAGCAACCTTACAGTGATTGAGCTGTCCGAGCTTGTCAAGGAGCTCGAGGATAAGTGGGGCGTTGAGGCTGCTCCTGCAGTGGTAGCCGGTGCTGTTGCAGCTCCCGCTGGTGGCGAAGCCGCTCAGGAAGAGGAGAAGACCGAGTTTGACGTGGTGATCAAGTCCGTCGGCGCCAAGCGTATCGATGTGATCAAAGCCATCCGCAAGATCACGAACCTCGGACTCAAGGAGGCCAAAGAGATGGCTTCTGAGGGTGCAGTGGTCAAATCCGGTATCGCCAAGGAAGACGCAGAGGAAGTAGCCAAGCTCCTCAAGGAAGCTGGTGCGGAAGTCGAAATCAAGTAATGGTGCCCGCGGAGTATGCGGGAATTGACATTCCAACCCAAGCAGTGAAGTAAGGATGTCCGGCGCTGGACGAGTGTGTTCGGCGCCGGGCATTGTTTTATATATTGGCCTCCCAGGAGGATGCCTGATGGCGCCCGTGATTCAGAACTACACCCGTATACGTCGTACATTTCGCAAACAGGAGAGGATACTGGAACTTCCCGATCTGGTTAAATTCCAGAAGGATTCCTATGCCAAGTTCCTGCAGATGGATGTCGATCCTCAGGATCGGGAAGACACCGGACTTCAGGGGGTATTCAAGAGGATATTCCCCATAGAAGATTACAACAATACTGCTTCTATAGACTTTCTGGAGTATTCCATCGAGCCTCCGGAGTTTACACCTGATGAGTGTGTTGCCAAGGGGATTACGTATGAGGGAACCCTGCGCATAAAGGTCCGTCTCATAATCTGGGACAAGGAAGAGTTCGACGATGAACTCGACGAAGAGCCCAGGCGCGAAATCCGTGACTTCAAAGAAGAGGAAATCTATTTTGGTACCATTCCTCTCATGACCGAGACGGGCTCGTTCGTAATCAACGGAACCGAGCGGGTGGTTGTCAATCAACTCCACCGCAGTCCCGGTATCTTCTTCTCGGGCGAGAAGAGCAAGAGCCAGGATGCCAGAAAGATTTTTTCGGCGAGAATCTCTCCGGCAACGGGTTCTTGGCTGGATATAATGTTTGATTCCAGGGACATCATCCATGTGCGTATAGACAAGCGTCGCAAGCTGCCTCTTACTACCTTCCTCAGGGCACTTGGCATGGATGAGAAGGAAATCCTCAATACCTTCTACGATGTGGAAACCATACATGCCCATGATGACGAGTGGGTTGCAGAGTTCCCATTCGAGAAGTTCCTTGGCTTCATTCTGAATTTCGACATCCGTCATCCCGATACAGGAGACGTGGTACTTCCTCGCAGGACCAACCAGCTTGGACGGAATCATATCCGTAAGCTTCTGCGGAAGATTCCTGATGGACGGCGCCGGATAACCGATGAATATCTTCTCGGTAATCTTGAATTCCCCACCAAAATACTGGCTGAGGACGTCATAGACGAGAATACCGGTGAAGTGATAGCGCCATTCAATACTCCTATTTCCAAGAAGATCCTGGCGCGTATCAGAGATGCAGGCATAAAGTCCTTCAAGATTTTCTATATAGACAATCTCAATGTCTATCCTTTCATCCGGCAGACACTGGCTGCCGACAAGACTCATTCCAAGGAAGAGGCTCTTCTCGAGATCTATCACAGAATGCGTCCTGGTGAGCCTCCCACCATGGAGACGGCTCAGCGGTTCTTCGAAGGGCTCTTCTTTGATCCCCAAAAATATGATCTTTCTCCGGTTGGACGCAGGAAGATCAACTTCAAGTTCGAATACGAGAACAATCCGGACATCAGGATTCTCACCAAAGAAGACATCGTCAACACGGTCAGGTATCTCGTGGCTCTACGTGAGGGACGTCCGGGATACGAAGTGGACGACATCGACCATCTCGGCAACAGGCGTGTCCGTTCCGTGGGAGAACTGGTGGAGGTTCACTTCCGCAAGGCCATGGAAAGGCTCGTCCGCGGCATACGCGAACGCATGAGCACGGCCACGGATCTCGAGACACTCATGCCCAGGGAGATCATCACCTCCCGTACGGTGGCGGCGGCTCTCAAGGACTACTTCACGTCCAGCCAGCTCTCACAGTTCATGGATCAGACCAATCCGCTGTCCGAAATCACGCACAAGCGTAGGCTTTCGGCACTGGGTCCGGGTGGACTGAAAAGAGAGCATGCCGGTTTCGACGTCCGTGACGTCCATCCTACCCATTATGGCCGTATCTGCCCCATCGAGACTCCTGAAGGTCCGAATATCGGCCTTATCTCATCTACTGCTACTTTCGCCGTGGTGGATGAATTCGGCTTCCTTCAAAGTCCGTATCGCCGTGTGGTCAAGGAAGAGGATCCCAACGATCCGGAAAAGGCACGGATGCGGATCACGGACGAGATCGTCTACATGGATGCCATGGAGGAGGGCCGGTACCACATAACCGAAGCCACGGTCCCGGTGGACGAGCACGGTTACATCATTCCGGATACGGTGTCCGTGAGATATCAGGGAGAGGTCAGGCCGGAGTCCACCACAGTGGTGGAATTCATGGACGTAGCTCCCGAGCAGGTGGTGTCGGTGGCTGCATCCATGATTCCTTTCCTGGAGCACGACGACGCCAACCGTGCTCTCATGGGTTCGAACATGCAGCGTCAGGCCGTTCCACTCATACAGACGCATGCTCCTCTGGTGGCCACCGGCCAGGAGCGCAACGTGGCCCATGACTCCGGTGTTGCCGTGAAAGCCAAGAGAGACGGCACCGTGGTGATGGTGGACGGGACCCGTATCGTGATCCAGCCGGATGTCATAAATCCCAAGGATCCTCACGAGTTGACTCCGGATCTCTATAATCTCAAGAAATTCCAGCGTTCGAATCAGAACAGTTGTTACAACCAGAGGCCCATCGTCAAGGTTGGTGAGAGAGTCAAAAAGGGAGATGTCATAGCCGATGGCGCTGCCACAGAGAAGGGCGAACTCGCTCTGGGACAAAATGCCATGGTAGCATTCATGCCATGGGCCGGCTACAACTTCGAGGACTCCATCCTGGTCAATGAGCGTCTCATCAAGGAAGACGTTTTCACATCCATTCACATAGAGGAATTCGAGTGCAACGCCAGGGAGACGAAACTCGGCCCTGAGGAGATCACCCGTGAGATTCCAGAAGTCTCCGAGGAAGCTCTAGCCAATCTGGATGACAGTGGAATCATCCGCATCGGCACGGAAGTGAAGCCCGGTGACATCCTGGTGGGCAAGATTACTCCCAAGGGTGACCAGCAGCTTTCTCCGGAAGAGAAGCTACTCAAGGCCATCTTCGGAGAGAAGAACACGGATGTGAAAGATTCCTCCCTTAAGGTTCCTCCTGGAGTGAATGGTATCGTCATCGACGTACAGGTTTTCACTCGCAAGCAGGATGAAAAGAAGAAGGATCCACGCGCCAAGCGCATAGAGGAGGAGAAGCGCGAGCGTCTCCTTATGGAGCAGCGCGACGAGATTCGTATCATATCCAACAATTTCTATCTCCAGATGCGCCGTCTACTCGAAGGACGCAAGACCGGTGCCCGCCTCATCGACGACAGGGGCAAGGTCCTGCTCCCCAAGGGGGCTCTCCTCGATGATGCAGCCCTCTCCAAGGTGCCTGCCCGTTACTGGTCGGAGATTCAGATCGAGGGCAGTGATGGTTCGGTAGAGATGGAACTGAGGCGCCTGTCCCAGGCCCGCGAAAATACGATTCACCGTATAGAGCGTAAATACAAGGAAAAGCTGGAGCGTATGCTTCGCCCAGGAGATCTGGGTAATGCCGTCCTTAAGAAGGTGAAGGTATATCTCGCCATCAAGCGTAAGCTCTCTGTGGGTGACAAGATGGCCGGACGTCACGGAAACAAGGGTGTCGTCTCCCGCATACTGCGTGAGGAGGATATGCCCTACATGCCGGACGGGACTCCGGTGGACATCGTATTGAATCCCCTCGGCGTGCCTTCACGAATGAACGTCGGACAGATTCTCGAGACCCATCTGGGCATGGCAGCCAAGATACTGGGCAAACAGATCAATGAATATGTCCAGCGTCATGACTGGAAGGCTGATGTTCTGCGCCATCAGTTCAAGAAACTCTATCCTGCGGCGGAGAAGTTCATCGATACTCTCACACCGGATGATTTGCGTCAGTGGGCGGACGATGTGGCAGAGGGTATTCACATCTTTACTCCCGTATTCGAGGGCGCAGAGGAGTCCGAGATAAAAGAGTGGCTTCGTATGGCAGGCATGGATGAAAGCGGTCAGACGGTCCTGTTTGATGGCCGTACGGGGGATGCCTTCGATAGACCCGTGACCGTGGGCATCATGTACATGCTCAAACTCCATCACCTGGTAGACGAGAAGATTCACGCCCGTGCAACGGGTCCCTACTCTCTTGTCAGTCAGCAGCCTCTCGGCGGTAAGGCACAGTTTGGAGGTCAGAGACTCGGAGAGATGGAAGTGTGGGCACTGGAAGCATACGGCGCAGCATACGCACTTCAGGAATTTTTGACCGTCAAGTCCGATGACATCAAGGGACGTACAGACATATTCAATGCCATAGTGAAGGGCGAGTTCGAGGCCGAACCCGGTCTTCCCGAGTCCTTCCGAGTCCTGCTCAAGGAACTCGAATCCCTGTGTCTGGATGTCGAGCTCATTGGTGCAGATGACGAGAAGGTTCAACTCGACTTCTTCAGTTCGCTGTGAACAAGGGTTTGATTGATTACTGTGCGTATGGTTCCCCGGGCGGGGAATGACCGGGATATACACATACATACTGGGGCATGGCCCCACGAGACAAAGGAGAGGATCTTATGAAAGATCTCTTCAGCATTGGCGAGAAACAGAGGCAGTCCAAGAACTTCAAGGCGGTGAGGATATCCCTTGCTTCTCCTGAGAAGATACAGGAATGGTCTCACGGAGAAGTAAAGAAGCCGGAAACCATAAACTACCGGACATACAAGCCAGAGCGCGAAGGCCTGTTCTGCGCTAAGATATTTGGCCCCATCCGTGATTATGAATGTCTATGTGGCAAATACCGCAGAATGAAACACAAGGGTGTGGTATGTGAGAAATGCGGCGTTGAAGTCATCTCATCCAAGGTTCGCCGCGAGCGCATGGGGCATATCACACTGGCCACTCCCGTGGCTCACACCTGGTTCTTGCGCAGTCATCCCTCCAGAATAGGTAACCTACTAGAGCTCACCCACAAGCAAGTAGAGCAGGTTCTCAATTGCGAATCCTACATAGTAACGGATCCAGGGAATACGGACCTCGAGAAGAAGCAGATCCTCTCCGAGGAGGAGTACGAGCGTTATTTGGACGAATTCGGAGACGGCTCCTTCAAGGCTGATATGGGTGGTGAGGCCATATACCAGCTGTTGTCCGAGATAGACGTGGATGCTCTCGTGGAAGATATAAAGCGTCGTATGGAGGGCGTCACCAATTCCCAGCGCCGCAAAACCATGATGAAGTCCCTGAAGATTGCCAGGGCCTTTCAGCAGTCCGGTAACCGTCCGGAATGGATGATGATCAAGATTCTTCCGGTTCTTCCTCCGGACCTGCGTCCTCTGGTACCTCTAGATGGAGGCCGGTTCGCTTCATCGGATCTCAACGATCTGTACCGTAAGGTCATAAAC
>JALWFW010000168.1:0-4905 GCA_027013865.1 Polyangiaceae bacterium
GGTTTATTGTGTGCGGATTGAATGAACTCTCTACGGCCATGGATTCTGCGGTCATCACAACGGACCGGAGAACAGGTTTTTCCAGGAGGCAGTGTGGTCAGTCCTGTATCCGGTAGATATATAATACGTAAAAAAATCGCCACAGGAGGAGTAGGTGAGCTTTATCTTGCCGATGAAGTATTCGCATCGGGTGAACGCCGTCCCGTAGTCATAAAGAAGACTCTTCCCCATCTCGTCGGTGAACTGGATTACACCCTAGAGCGTGAAGCGAGAATCCTTGCCGTACTAACGCACTCCAATATCATTCGTCTGTATGATCTGTCCAAGGATGCTTCGGGCGCACTGTTCATGGTGATGGAATATGTGGACGGTAAAAATCTCAAGGAGGTGGGGGAGCTACTGACCACTCATGACATAATTCTGCCTCTGCCAGCTTTTTATTATATAGGTGAACAGATACTCCGGGGGCTTGTACATATCCATACTGCCCGTGATCCGTCTGGTAGACCTTACAACTTCGTACACCGTGACATCTCTCCCTCCAATGTGATGGTTTCCTTCTCAGGAGACGTAAAACTCATAGATTTTGGTCTGGTCAAGGAGATGGAGCAGATCACGGTATTCGGTAACATCAAGGGTAAGTTCCCGTACATGGCTCCCGAACATTTCACGAAACATCCCATCGATCAGCGTACGGATCTGTTTGCCTTCTCTTCACTTCTTTATGAGATGGCCACACGCAGAAAGAAGTTCGATGCAAACACTGATTTTGGCGTAATGGAAAAAATACGCACCAATAGTTACATCCCCCTTCAGTCTGCAGCTCCTCATCTGCCTGAACCATTCGTGAACATGATTGAGAAGGCAGCTGCATACAACCCTGCTGACCGTTATGCATCTTCGGTGGACATGCTTAGGGACTGGACCCGGCTGCCAGTACTCATGCCTGAGCTCAGACTTCTTGGTGGTCGCCAGGATCTGGTGGATTTCATGGAGATGAATTTCGGCAGTACGGTGATGAGTTCCGAACCGTTGACCTATGATATGGAAGAAACGGAGATAGTCTCCACACAGACCTTCAGGCGGCAGATTTTCATGCCTCTGTCAGCAGATGAGGTGGTTACTTGGCAAAGGGAACTTGGTATGGATTCTGCCACACCTGCCCATCTGCAATCCCAAAACAGTCAGTTGACCATACCGCCATCTCCACCTCCGCCACAGGGTTATGAACCTCGACATCCGGCTCTTCAGACTGCTAGACCTCAGTCTTCTGGAGAAAAACCACGCTCAGCACTGCTGGTGGCCCTGGCATTTGGCGTCGTAGTGTCGCTTACAGCCGTGTTATTCTCGTGGATCATGGAAAAGAATAAGATCAGGGAGCGATATACCGTACACCTGACCATAAATGACAAGAAAGCTAAAGTGTTTCTGGACGGAACTTCGGTGAAAGGACCTCCATGGGACATAGATATCCCAGATGATGGAGGACCCCACAAACTGAAGGTGACCTCGAAGGGTAAATGGCCATGGAGCACGACCCTAGTGAACAGCGGACAGGGTGATGTCCAATACAAGGTAACTCTCAAGCCCAGGGTGACTTCCGTGGTACTGGAGCCAAAGGTACTTGGCATAAAGGTCAAATGGCAGGGCAGGTGGGTGTCTTTGCCCATAGAGCTCAAAGGCCTCAAACCCGGTCAGAGACTTATCCTCAGCTTCAGTTTCAAGGGGACAGAATGGAATGATTCGTTTACCGTTCCTCAAAAACCGTCTGATGTGTTTTACGTTCGTCCTCCTGGCGGCTAGTGCCTCTGTCGTGCCCTGTGTGGCATTGGCCCACCACCAGGAGGTTCATGCATGGGCAGAGTCGTTTCTAGTACCTGATTCCACAGAACTCACTGTTCCGTCAGAGGGTGATCTGGAGAGATTCAGACATTTTCTCTATGACGTGTGGAGTAAATCTCCAGTCATCGGATCACGATTCAAAAAACTCTATCCCACTTTTACCTCTTTTGATGCACGTGAGTTCAAGCGTTTTTTGGGCTTGTCCCTGGAACATCCCGTACCCGGAATAGATGTCGTGGGACCTGTCCTGGATTCGCTACGTCTGGCCCAGTGGGCCTGTGCCCAGCCTGATGAGGGCATGAACCAGGACAACTGGCTTTATGACGACAGCGGTGGACTCATCACGGACAGGTGGGGCAGACCAGTCCCGTTTGATCCAGCCAGTGCCCAGATGGGTGGAATATCTGGCCTCGTCAGTCAGGCTTATGCCCATTACCAGTTGTGTCCGGGCCCCAAAACAGACGATTTCGACATTCTTGCTTCTCATCCAGAACGCTTTGCCAGCCCGCCTGACGTAAAAACGTATGCGGCTCACTTCGCTCAAGTATTTGCAGATCTCGCCGTGCTGGCACGCATGTCAGACAGTCCTGCCTCCAGGTATCTGTATGTCCTTTTCAGGGGCTACTCACATCATTTTATCCTGGATGGCTCCGATCACTTTCATACCGTTCAGGTGGGAAGCCGGAAGTTTTTCGTGGATGCCCTGAAGCAGTCTCTGTGGTTCAATACAATATCAGCAGGAGGACTGTTTTTCAGGGTTCCATCGCTGGTTACGATTGGCGTCAGAATAATATCCAATCATCATCTGCTGGGAGAGAACCTGTATGCTGCATGGCTGTCTGGTATGATTCCCAGAGATGGAATACACGACAGAGCACAAGAGGCACTAAAAGAAGGAGACAGTATACTGAAAAGGAGGATGAAGGCGCTGGGATGTCCTTCTCCTGCTGCTGAATGTACCTTTCTTGGTACCATGCTCGCCTCTTCTTTGTCGTGTACTGATGCCAGGCAGGCTTATGAACTCGTGTCAGAGCTGGCGGTTCCTGAAATCTCCTCATGGGATGTGAAAGTTCCTGATTCCCTTGATGCAGTACGCAAATACATTGTCTGGCCCGTTCCTGTAGAACAAGCTGACCACTTCGAGAAGCTCATGAATCAGTCCATGGCCCGTTTTTCCGTGGTGGTCCGGATCACGGATCAGTCTCTGGAGGAGGTTATAAGTCACCAAGAAGTGCTCACCGTGGCAGTGCGTCTGGGTAAGCGCCTCATGGACTATCAGGAAGACTGCAGGCAGAGACGTGCTTCTTACGTTCCGCAACCTCCGGAGAAAACAGGTGTCAACTGGTGGTATCCTGCTGCAGAACTATGGTTCATCAACCTGTTATTGCTGATTTATCCTCTAAGGCGAATCATTATATCCGGTAGAAAGCGCACTTCCTCTTGACATGAAGCGACTTAGTGCATAAGACCGTCAACGCTTTGCTGACGGAGGTAGCAATGGTGCTCCTTAAGGTTTCCCCTTTGACAGAGACGATGTCTGAAGACGACATAGAAGAACTCAGAGACGATCTGAGTGAACTGGATATAATTTTGCCACCTCAGACAGAGGACTTGGATCTCGATATAGAAATGGAAATAGATTCAGAAGGATTCTCTGAGCTGGCGGAGCTCCTGGAAGAAAGTCAGGCTTATGCCGACATATATATTCCAGGTGATTTTTCGGACATATATGAGCTCGAGGATGAAAGACGTGTAGGCTCCCTGGATGCCCTCGTCCAGACCATGGAGGCGATAGCCACAGAGCTTGGGATACCCATACCAGACGAAGATGACAGCGAGTACGAGCTGGATGATCTGGATGATGGTGACTACGAGGACGATGACGACATGGACGTAGACGTTGCCTTCCGTTCAGCATGGGAAGAGGTATACAGGGTAGCACGAGAGGCGCTCGAGACGTCCTCCAATCTAATCATAGAGCAGCCATAGCTCCAAGTTCTCCCCACACCCCGTACCCATTAAATATCGTTTAGATATCACATCAGCCACGCACCAGACCCAATCAGAAGAGGAGTTTCAGCAGAGATGAGGGTACTGGAATATAGACTTGCCTCATAGTTATGTTGCTAAAAGTCTTTATATTTCAGTATGTTACATAAGAATATATGTCAGTTATAGCTCAGGGGGCTGGGCGAGAAGGCCAATTGACCGAAGGGAGGCCTTCCAGGAGTCGAAGTCTTCACGGGCCCTGTTTATGGCAGCCTCACGTCTTTTGCGTTTAGGCATCCTACCCTCCACCGGAGGCCACAGACCGAAGTTGATATTGGTAGGAGTATAAGGTGCACCAGCGTTTCTGATGTAGGAATAGAGTGCTCCAATAGCCGTGGTCACTGAAGGCTCAGGGAATCGTATCCCCCTCAGTTCGCTGGCCAGCTTCATCGCAGCCAAAAGTCCCATGGCCATGGATTCCACATATCCTTCAACCCCCACGAGAAGGCCTGCGAGATATACACCGTCCCGAAGAGTGAAACCTTCTTTGAGGACCCTTGGGGCGTCTACATACGTATTGCGGTGAATCTCGCCATAGCGCAGGATCTCGGCATTCTTTAGGGCCGGGATCATACGTATTATGCGTTTTTGCTCCGGATATTTGAGGCGGGTCTGGAATCCTACCAGATTGTAGGCAGTGTTGAAGCGGTTTTCGGTACGGAGCTGGACCACTGCATAGGGTTCACGCCCGGTTCGCGGATCTTTTAGTCCCACAGGACGTAGGGGACCATGGCGCAACACGTCTATTCCCCTGGAGGCCATCACGTCCACGGGAAGACAGGACTCGAAATAACGTTCATCCTCAAAGGGGCGCGCTTGTACCTTCTGAGCCTGCCTTATGGCCAGGACCATGGCCTCGTATTCTTCACGGTTGAGTGGACAGTTGACATAGCCCTCTCCCTTGTCCCATCTGGATGCTTCGAAAGTCAGATCCCAGTCGATGGAATCAGCCGATACTACCGGGGCTATTGCATCATAGAAGAAAAGGGAATCCTGCCCGGTATGGCTGATTAT
>JALWFW010000168.1:4915-11815 GCA_027013865.1 Polyangiaceae bacterium
ATTATGGCCTCGGCCATGGCAGGTGATGTCAACGGTCCCGTGGCTATGATGGCAGGAGGGTCGGGTATGGACGTCACCTCATCACGAATTATGCTGATTCGGCTATCCAGTATACGCGTCACCTCTTCGGCAAACGCGTCTCTGTCCACTGCAAGAGCCACGCCTGCCTTGACAGAGTGCTTTTCCGCAGCAGGTATGAGCAGTGAGCCCAGTTCCCTGAGTTCCTGCTTCAAAAGGCCGGAAGGTCTAGAAATCTCTTTTGATTTCAATGAGTTAGAGCATACAAGCTCTGCCAGCATACTGGTTCTGTGAGCCGGAGAAGTCCACTTTGGCCTGGCTTCATGGAGACAGACGTCATGCCCCATGGATGATAGGTACCATGCGGCTTCACTTCCGGCCAGACCTCCCCCTACTATGGTGACTTTTTTCATGAGTCGTCCTCTTCCTTGTTCAGAAGTTTCAAAACGGCACGACCGTTTTGGACGGTAATTTTGATTCCTACCTTGCGCCAGCCCTTTTCCTTTTGTGCACGGGTTATCTGTCCTTCCAAAACCCGGCTGAAGGCATCGCGAGTTATACCTTCGGTGGGTTCTCCGGTACGCTTTCGTGCATTGAGAAAGGCTCTGTAGGCACGGTCTACCACCACATCTGGCACATTCACGGTATCCCGGCGGCCACCTGTTCTTTTGGTTACTGGTGGTGCCATCTCTGAAGATTCGGGCATGTTGCTTTCCTGTCTTTCCATGAGATCCCTGAAGGATGCCAGGGCGGATTCCAGTTCTGTACGGTTTTTGGCGTTTCTGATCAGTTCCGGGGGAATCCCCTCGCGTTCAAGACGGCGCTTCAGGCGTTTGAGCTCTCTGACGTATGTGCCGTTCTCCATCTCCCTGAGTACGCGATTCCAATAGTTCTCGTAGGTACGGAATTTATCCTCGAGTCTGGAAACCCGAAATCGGTGACCTGTATTCTGCCCCACTGATTCCCTGAGTCGTGCGAGATCCTGCCTGAGCTGCCGTCGGTATGAGGCTGGTTCCAGTTTCTCTAGGCCCATGAAATACTTCTCATACATGACGTTGAGTCTGTCTATCGCCTTTTCAAGCTGTCTTGCTGCCTGTTCGAACTTTTTGGGATCCATGGAGTCTCTTATAAATAGGCATTGTTCAGTTGGCAAGTGACTATGGAATATGGTGTCTTGCGGACTAGTGTCATCTCCTGGAAGTGCGACGTTTCTTTGTCAGCACATCTATCCTGGAAGTGCGACGTTTCTTTGTCAGCACATCTATAAGTGATGCTCTGGAGTTCCATACCAGCCTAGTTCTCAGCCTTCGGGAACGCTCCCTTAGCATGTGGTATATTGCCCATCCCACGTTACGGTTGGCCCGGCGGGGCATCCCCCTGGGGGCATACTGCAGCACCACAGGAATGAGATGAATGTTTGCCAGGTGGGGGCCTTTAGAGTCCTTGACCAGTGAGAAATCTGCAACTGCCGACAAACCGCGCCAGCCCCAGGCAGTATCGAAATGGAAGTTGCCCAGGGACCAGAAGATGACACCGCGGCCATCGTAGTCTACGGGACGCAGCACATGGGGGTGATGACCAATGATGACGTCGGCTCCGTGTGCGCGCAGACGGCGGCCAAAGGTGATTTCCGACGGATCTATGGAACGATGGTATTCGGTACCGTAATGCAGCGACAGTATGAAGAAATCTAGGCCCAGACGTTTCTTTTCGGCTGCGATAATGGAAGGGAGCCGGCGAACCAGGCTCCGGTAATCCATGTAACACACGGCAGGGGTCTTTGCCGGTACGGGAAAGTTCAGTACGTTGGTCACTGCCATGAATCCCACGCGTATACCCTTCATGTTCATGACTCGGACCGAGCAGGCCTCTTTGGGATTTGGGCCGGCACCAATGAATGGCAGGGAACCCGACTCTAGAAACTCCATGGTCTCCCGCAGCCCACGAGCTCCCTGATCCCAGGCATGGTTATTGGCAAGGGATACAAGATTGAATCCGGCATTTTTTAATATGGAGACAGCCTTTGGACGGGCCCGGAACGTGAGTTTGCGGTAACGGTACGGAGAACGCTGTCCCCGGTATATGCTCTTGGTGACAGGCGTCTCGAGGTTGCAAAAGACGAGGTCGTGGTCTTTCCAGATGTCCTTGACGGCACTGAAAGGTGTCTTGTGATAGAAATCAGGTTTGGTAAGCCTACCGAAAAATACGTCCCCAACGGCCGCCATTTTGATTTGTGCTGAAAATATCAATAATATTAATGGGTTAAAGTTCATGGCTACCTTATCTTGCTAAATATGCGATTCCACCTCTGGCCGTGTGGTCCCGGAGAGAGCCAGATGAATTCTGCCTTGCCCTTGATGTTGCTCATGGGGATGAAAGGAGCCGGAGAACCATCGTCTCTGGACAGGAACCTACTGTCTTCACTGTGATCCCTGTTGTCCCCCATCACGAATACGTGGTCTGCGGGAACGGTCCAGTTTTGAACAGCGTTGAAGGGACCGGGAGGCGGGATGAGATCATAAATCACCTGATAGGTATGATCCCCCAGTCTTTCTTCATAGATGACGCACGGGGGGCCCGGATGCCATTCATCTCCCATTTTTTCATTTCTTTCCATGTAGGAGCAGGGTTTGTCGGTTTTTCTCGTGGGTATGGCAGTCCAGTCTCCCTGTCCAGCATACTTGATGTAAAGTTGATGTTTGCTGCGGTCGAAACGAATAACATCACCCGGGAGACCGACTACCCGTTTTATCCAGTCTTCTGAATTGTGAATGGGCTCGATGAAAACCACGACATCTCCCCTGTGTGGCATCCCCCAGTGAGTGAACTTTTTTGGAGGATTGCTGGTAAAGGGAATTCTGAGCCCGTAGATGAACTTGTTTACATATATGTGATCTCCCACGAGAAGCGTTGGAATCATGGAACCAGAAGGTATACGGAAGGGCTCGAACACGAAGGCTCTGAGCATCAGGGCCAAAAGTAGGGCCATCGTGAGGGAGGGCAAGTATTTGAGAAAAGCGCTCTGACGGTGCTGGCGCAGGGGGCCCGTGAGCAGTGCCTTGAGATGCTCACGGGTTTTTATAAGATCCCGCCTTCCCTCAAGAGCATCCTCCCACTCGTCCAGTGCCTGACGTGCCTCTTTTATAACGCTCTCGTTCAGTCCAGACTTGGTGGATATTATGTGATCTAACTCTCTGGCCAGGTCTTTCCCTTCATTTTTGGCGGTTCTGATCTGAAACCAGTGACGCAGTCTGTCGAGGAAGTAGGGCATTGGATCTTACACTCCAAAAAAACAGGCGCCATTTTAGCGATAAGTCTGAAATATCCAAGTGGTGTACTGAAATCAGTCCTAGAATCGGAGCCCATGCATTCGGAGTTTTCTATGACTGCTCTTCGGAAGGCGATTCATCATCAGTCGTGGTCCTAAGTCTGAGATACAGGAGCACATTGAGAACCAGGGACGCAGCCAGTAGCGCGCCCATTGCGATTCGTACCGGGAAATGACCTCGTGAGGTGACAGGTGGCAAGGGGCCGTGTTCTTCGTTTATGAGAACCACACCCACGGACTGTGGTGACAGCCCTGCAATGCTGGATGCCACGAGACGGGTCACCTGTGTTTCGGTAAGTGGGAATGACTCTGGATTGATGCGCAGCAGCACGGATGCCGAGGATGGAGTCGGGATCCTGCCTGCATTCAGGACATCTGACGCCGGACTTAGAGCAATGTGTACGGAACACGAGAGAACTCCTGGGGTGCTCTCCAGTGTGCCTTCCAGCTCGTCTGCAAGCGCTGTGTAGTAGGCTATGACGTCCCGTTGGGGACGTGGTACGAGAGAGTCCCTGTTTCCGAACCCCCTGAGTCCTGTATGGGAGCGGTGCGGCAAACCATTACGCGATAAAACGGCCACGGCACGTTGAACCTGATTGGCGGGCACCTTTATGTCATAGGTTCCCCTGCCTTTGGAGCCTGGTACTTTGGAGGCCTTGACTCCACTGTCCAACAGGGCGGCGATAATCTCGTCACTCTGCCTGTCATCAAGTCCACTGCGTATTACCTCATCAGAACATCCCGTATGAAAAAGTATAATGATTACAATGAGATATGGCTTGAATTCCAGCGCCGGCACAGTGAGTCGGGTAAACATGAAAAATGTTTATTGTAAAAATCTATGGGATGTCCAGAAATTTCTGGGTGTCCCGGCCCGACTTCAGAGATGGCAGGTCAGAGACACTGTAAAAAATTATGGGATATCCAGAAAATTCTACAAAGACATACGAGGGGGGCTATTTACGGAAGCATCACGAACGGATCGGCGAAAGCAGCCGGCATGGACAGATCAAGAGCCAGCTCTTCGAGGGAGCCGTCTGCCAGATCATAAAAACGTATGGATGCTTCTTGACCGGATGTCTTCACCGCAAACATGAGTTCATCGGTATCCAGGTATTTCAGGCCGGAGATGGAGGCAAACACGGTTGGAGGCACGAGCCAGTCGGAAACAGTACCGTCCAGTGTCACCTTTCTGATTCCATACTGGGGCGTCGTTCCCATGGGGTCGATGCTCACCACCACATAAATCTCGTTATTTGGGGATACGGCTATTTCTGCTGGAATTCCATCAAGATCCTCGCTGGTTACCACCACTGTACTATCGCTGGAGTCAGGGTTTATGAGTTCCAGTGCCGCTCCGGTGCCGGACCAGTCGTTTGCAGTACCCACCAAGAAGGCATGTGAACCAGAAAGCCAAGTGAGAGGTGTCACAGGGTTGCGTGTCGTCATGGTTATAGTGGAGGTTTGCCATGATGTACGGTCAATCATCACCACGGTGCCCTGGGTGGCGGGCTGGAAGTTTTCCAGATGCTGCATGCTCACATACAGATACGTGGCATCTGCGGTCATGTGATCTGCCTCGAAGGAGCCGTCACTGTCGCCGTTCAGACCATATTCCAGTAGTTCCGTCTGTGGTGTGGAGTCTACTGCCACGGTGGAAGGGTCGAAGTGGAGCAGCTTGTCGGATGCATAGAGGGTGACATATGCGTTACATGAATCCGTGAGAATCAGATCGTGTGGATTGGTACCGGTGCCCACGGAGAACTGTCCTAGAAGTGAGAAGTTCTCGGCATCATAAACGGAGATGGAATCACTTCCATAACGGTTTATCACGTATACTCTGCCGTCGAAGTAGCGGGCGGCTGCGTCCGAATGGATGGAGGCCACGTCACTTGTCAGTGTATACGGACTGTTGTCGAAGGATATGACAGATAGGGAGCCGGTGGTGTAGTCCGTGGTTATGACACCGGCCCTCGTGGGATGGTTCAGAGCGGCGATGGCATGGCACTGACCGCCAGTTCCGTTGTTGGTGTCTGTACCGTTATTGGTGTCCGTACCGTTGTTGGAGTCCGTACCGTTATTGGAGTCCGTACCGTTGTTGGAGTCCGTACCGTTATTGGTGTCCGTACCGTTGTTGGTGGTATTGTTGGTTACGTTGTTGCCGCTGTTCGTATTTCCCTCGCTGTCGTCATCGCATGCGGCGATGGACAGAACCAGGGTTACGCTCAGGAACACTTTCAGCAATCTTCTCATTTCTCTTTCCTCCTTTTTTGGGTTACTGAATGTCTGATGCCACAGGCATCTATATACGTGTGTGTTTGCGCTTTTTCGGAATCCGTTTGCAGGGTCGTCTTCACAGTGACCGTCAGATACACGGACAGGCCGGGCAGGGGATATCCGAGATAATTCACCAGGGGCTGGGGATGAGTGTAGGGCGGAAGTGCGGGACGGGGAACTATTCGGACATCTTCCCTCATCAGGTTGGTGAGGTTACTGGCAGACAGTGAGATGAGCATGTCGTGTGCAGGACTCTCCAGCATGGCTGCAGCACTGTGCAGAACACGATCTGGTAGAGGACGCCGTCCCGAGGCATCTAGGTACATGCCTGATTCATAGTTGAGCCTGTACACGAGGACGCCCGTCCAGGCTCCAAGCCGCCATTTCCTGCGCATCATGAGATTCATGGAATGCTTTGGTCGTCCTGGAAGAGGCATGCCGTGCTGCCAGTGCATGGAAGATAGGTTGATGGCATTCATGAATGTGTAATTACCTTCGATGTGCCAGGCACCTTTTCGGAGGGCTGCCCTAGCTTCCAGACCATCCACCCGTGCCTGTCCTATGTTCATGGCCACTGCCACCATCTGAGACACTGGTATGAACTGAATCAGATTGTCGACTTCCCTGTGGAAGACAGAGACCTGTGCAAGGGCCCTGACCGAATGAGGCAGTTTCATGCGTCTTCTCACGGAGGCTCCTACTCCCCAGCCTTTCTCGTCTTCGAGGTCCACGCTCCCCCTCAGGACGCCATGATCGCCGTACAGTTCGAAAAAGGAGGGAAACCTGCGTTCCGTACCCCCATAAAACCGGTAGAAAAAACGTTTTACGGTGCCAGAGAGTATGAAGCGTAACACGGAAGCATTCCTGGATGCACGCCCGCTGCTCAGGATGGCCCCACGCCAGTAGGCACTCAGCAGATGGTTACGTAGAGGCATGGACAGTCCTACAGCAGATTCGAAATCGTTGCGGCTCGCCATGGGCGGATGTTTCCACGCGGATTCATAGGCCCGGTATGGCTTAAAGCGTGTCCATTCCCAGGACAGCGCTCCCTTCAGACGCAATCGGGAGGCCATGGCATGACTTCCATGCCACCTGAGACCGGCAGAGTAGGTGTCGTTGATATCGTCCTGATAACCCAGACCAAGCTCTGCCAGGGGATCGCGGTAGTGTTCCAGGTACCTGCCTACATGGATATTGAAGGTTCCAGAGGGGCCGTGTCCCGATGCTATGACCATGGTGCGGTTTACGTTACGGTGTGTCCTGGAGGTGGTCAGAGG
>JALWFW010000169.1 GCA_027013865.1 Polyangiaceae bacterium
CCTTGCATTCCTGGATCTCGGTCTGAGCATCAAGACCAAGGGCTCGGCCGCCGCCCCGAAGGCGCAGCAGGCTGCCCCGAAGGCGCAGCAGACCGCCCCGAAAGCGCAGCAGGCCGCTCCGAAGGCCCAGAAGTAGAGCATGTTTCAGTTCAGTAGCCGCCACTTCACAAGAGCCTTTTTGATGGCCTCGGTAATGTTGGCGACTTTCTCGTGCACGTCTCCATCCACATACAGAAAGCAGACAGGGCGCAGGTTCATACGACGTTCGGCCTTTTCTCTCCTCTGGCGGAGGTGTCTCACATCAGACGGTTCGAAAACCCGGCCGGCACAGACCGGAGGCGTGGTCTTCGATTCTTCCCATACACTCATAGTGACCACGTCCGAAGGCATGGTCTTCCGCCTGGATGTATCCAGGGGCCGTACTCTGTGGAGCAGGACACTCCACGATTCTTTTGCCACTACGGCTACGGTACACGGTTCTAAGGTGTTCGTACCCTCTGTGGGCGGGCGGGTGTATGCCATGTCACGATATGACGGATCTCCGGTATGGAAGAGCCCTCCTGCACTGGATGCCGGAGTGAGCACCCCAGCGGTATACTATGATACTGGCCTTTATGTGCTGACAGATGGTGACGTGCTCCATGTGCTCGACAGTGCAACTGGTCGTGAGACTGCCCAGTACAGGGTGATGCTTCCCATGACGGAACGCACAACACTTGGTCATTCGGGTCTTCTGATACATGAAGGACGTCTGTTCTTTGGAACTGAGGGCGGTTACGTGGCTGCATTCCGGCTTGGCGAACCCAACAGTGCCATGTGGGCCACCAGAATAGCCCCCAGATCCCTGAGACATGGTGAATATGCGGTGTTGGACTCCGACGTGACGCCTTTCGTTCATGGTGGCACTGTTTACGGTGCTAGCCAGGACGGAGGACTGGCGCTTTTAGATCCAGACACCGGCGTCATAGTGCGCCAGGTCATCTTCGAGGGAACCAGTGCATGGACTCATGACGCGAAGGACGATGCACTGTTCATCTACTCTTCGGAACGAGGACTGATGCGTATGACCATGGGCCTCGAGATGGTGTGGAATGTTCCCCTCGAGGCTGGAGCCGTCCGGGACATGAAGTACGATGGCCGTACACTGTTCCTCCTGTCATCCCAATGGGGCCTGGTTGCAGTGGATCCGTCTTCCGGTAAGGTCTGGAATACCTTCAGTGGCGGTCTTGGAGCCTCGGGCTCAATGGCCCTTGGGACGGGCCGCCTTGCGATGCTGGATGATTCAGGATGCGTGGACATGTTCGAAATATGGTGATGGCACTGGCAGCAGTGTCTGTGGTGGCGTGTTCCATGGAGGATCGCGTCACTGTAAAGCGTGCAGATACCCGCCTGCTTTTGGCTGAACCCGATGGTATCACCAGTGATGCCTCAGGCTGTGCTTCCCCGCAGGAATTTTTCATCGACAGAGATCACGACGGTTACGGGGGGGGCGAGAAGGTGAAGGCCTGTGCCCTGAGGGAGGGCCTGGCGACCCGTGGCGGTGACTGCGATGACTCTGATAACCGTGTGCATCCCGGACAGAAGGACTACTTCGCGGTGCCCCGCAAGGATGGCTCCTTTGATTTCGACTGCGATGGCAGACAGAAACTGCGTCTCACCACCAGGGCATTTTGTAGGGTTAAGGAGGACGGCCATGGGTGCGTCAATTCCTCTGGATGGGCCATAGGACCTAACAAACACATTCCCAAATGCGGTCAGCCCGAAGAATGGGAGTGGACTGAATGCCGTAAGACAGTGGTGGAGAAGGTCATGGCCCCCACGACGGATGCAACCTCCGCGCCTGGAGGAATTGCAGCACCTGAACCAGCTTCCTCTCCCATGGCTCCTTTGCCCATGGGTCTGGTTCGACCCGATGTCAAGGAGGTCTATTCCTGCTGGAGCGGCCGCCTGAAGTGGAAAAAGCGTCAACTGTGCCGGTGACCCCTCTGAACTTTCAGATGGGTTGGTTTTCCCTCAGCCTGTGCTAGAATGTGGCCCATGCCACGGGAGCGTATAGGCAAGTACCGCATCATCGAGGAAGTGGGCAGGGGCGGTATGGCAGTGGTATATCGTGCCCAGGATACGGTACTCGGACGCACCGTGGCCTTAAAGCTTCTACATCCCCATCTTTCAGCCGATTCCCAAGCTCTGGCACGTCTTGCAGCCGAGGCCAAGGCCGTTGCCAGGCTTCATCATCCTCTGATTCCTGAGGTTTACGAGTATGCAGAAGTGAGCGATGGAGATGATCTTCTGTGCTATATAACCACGGAATTCGTAGAAGGCCACACACTGGCGTGGTTTCTTCGGAATCACGAGTTTTCGGTTCCAGAGTCTTCTCTTCTCGTGGTTCACAGGGTTTTAGAGGCCCTGGCCCATGCCCACGAGTCCGGCATAATCCACCGCGATCTCAAACCGGAAAACATCATGATAACCCCGGATGGGGAGCCAAGACTCATGGATTTTGGCATCGCCAGAGTCCTGGAGAATCCAAGTCTTACAGCTACAGGGCAGATTTTGGGCTCCCCGGCCTATATGTCTCCCGAGATTCTCATGAGTAAGACAGTCACCTTTGCCAGTGACGTCTTTTCCATGGGTATCATTTTGTATCGTATGCTCACCGGGAGGCTGCCCTTCGAAGGCACCAGTCCTCACGCCGTGCTGGTGAAGATAGCAGAGTGTGATTATCCGGATCCCGAGGCTCTGCGGCCGGAAATCGGCGGACTCATTGCTTCATTCGTGCGCAGGGTACTGTCCCTGGAACCGGAGGACAGACCTCAGGATGCCGGCGAGATGCTGAAGGAGGTTGATCAACTTCTCAAGTACGCCGGAATATCCTCTGGAGATGTTCCGGAACTGTCCCGCAGGGTCCTGACTCGTCCCGAGGAATTCGAGCAAGAACTGGGAGCAATGGTGGTTGAGGGTCTGCGTAATTCTCTGGATGACATGTCTAAGGGCGCCCGGTTTCAGACACTGTCCCGTCTCCTTCTCGTGGCTCCGGATGACGAGGAGGTCCAGCAGCGCTGGATGGAATATCATGCTTCTAGGAGAAGTGGCAGCCATTGGTTGCCTGCTTCACTGGTGGCTGTTGGGCTGTTCATGGCTGGGACAGCCTTCGTATTCGGGGCAATGGGCGAAGAAGAGGTATACGTGGTACCTTTCACACTCCCGGACCTGCCTAAACCTGACACTGCAGATGAGGATTTGTTCACCTCAGACTCTTCGGTCAGTAATCCTGACTCTTCAGCATACATGCATATGCAGATTTCGGAACACGGACAACGGTCGGCCAGACCTTCAGAAGATGTATCACCATCTGATGCACGCCAGGGCACCACTGCAGGACCCAGACCGCATGCAGCGAAGATTCATCCCTTCAATGTCAGGAAGGCCCGTCGGGTCCTGGCCAGAAAGTTTAAGAAACACCTTCCTCTCAAAAGAGCATCCAGCGCAGTAAGAAAATTCTCCATCATGCCGTTCCCTCAGGGAAAAGTAAAAATCTACCTTGACAATAGGTACCTGGGGCAGTGGGGGCCTGGAGGAGATGGAATATCCGAGGTCAGTGTGCCTGCTGGACGTCATACCATAACCCTGCGTCATCCTCTTTGTTATGAGAGAAGCGTGGAGATAACCCCCTCCATGAAAGGCAGACCCCTGAGGATCAGACTTCCGTGGCGTTCTGCACGTCTGGTGGTGAAAAGTCCCCCAGAGGCCGTGGTGGCAGTACGCACACTGGAGGGAGAGAAAAGAGTCTTGGCTGGTCTACCCAATGCCCCCATAGAGATTCCGTTTCCGCGGGTCTGGGACAGAAGCGTTCTCAGGGTCAAGGTCATGATATCACTTCCTGGCGGCAGGAGCGTGGAGAAAATAGTCTCGGTACGTGCCGGAAGTTTCAACAGTATCGATATCAGGTAACGGCGGCGTTGCGAATCAACGCGCAAAATGCCATAAAAGTGCTTTTATTTCAACTAGTTATATATTCTTTTAGCGCGGGTGCCGTTTTTGATGGAGCCCGCTTCGGGCATTGACTGCCACGCTCTCGTTTTATGCCTTCAGCAGTTGTCCACCAGATTTTCGGGGCTGTGTTCGCCTTCGGATATGACTGACTGTCCCGGTGGCACTGTGGTATGGCAGCAGATGCAGGCCCTTGTTCTCATTTACCGCGTATGGTTATGCCGTATGCTAGTTTGTAAAGTCCGTAGGACAGGCGGGCATTTTCAACGGCAACCTTTGGCGGCAGGCGAAGCTCCATCATGGAGAAGTTGTATATGCCCTTGACTCCCGCCTCCACCAGCATGTCGCTGACTTCCTTGGCTGCATCGTTGGGTACGGTGAGTACTGCAATGTCGAGACCGTTGTCCCGTATGAAGTCAGCAGCCTCTTTCATTGGTCTGACTTTGTGTCCAGCCACCTTCTTGCCCACAGTTTTCGAGTCAGTGTCGAACAGTGCCACCAGGTCGAAGATTTGCGTTTCTTCCCTGCCATAGTAATTGGCCAGTGCCCGGCCCAGATTTCCTATACCTATTATGGCCATGGTGTAACGGCGTTTTAGTCCAAGGGCCTTTTCGATGGCCTCGATGGCTTCATCGATGTTGAATCCGTACCATGAGCGTCCGTAGGCCCCCACTGATGCGAGATCCTTGCGTACCTGGGCGTCTTTGATACCAAGACATTCACCCAGTTTGGAGCTGGACACGTATTCGCTGCCATTTTCTTTGAGTAGGTACAGTTGGTGAAGGTAATGGGGCATCCTGTCCAGTGTTGGCATGGATAGTCCCGGACTAGTCTTCTTTCTCATCACAGCACCTTTCCTTTGAGCAGACGTACTATTTGAGCTGCTGCCCACCCTGCTGTCTCCGGCGGAACCGGGATATGGATGGTTATGCCTTTTGCATCTTCGTTGTATTGGGCACGTGCTAGGGCATCGGCCATTATGGCTCCGTGCCTGGATATGCGCCTCAGTTTGTCCCTTTCGGTGAGCAGCAGTTGATACCAGTATGCCACGCCGCGCCTGAGAGCAGGGGAAGGTACGGAGCGAGATATGATTTTCACGGTGAGTTCCTGACGGTCCGAGGTAACTTCCACACGCAGGACGTCTTTGAGAAATGGAAATTTATGTACGAGAGGCGGAATACTGGCCGGCATGACCACCAGGCGGTCCTTTTCTGCAGGAACGGCATGTCTTGCGGGCACCTGTGACGTGTCTGTCAGCCAGGGACCGTTCTTTTTGAAGTGTTCCCGCCATGCCGCCGGTGGCTTGGAGGCCTGCAACATGAACACGACCTTTCCGTTGGACATTACGGCACACACTGCACGGGCATCCGTACCCGTAAGACCGGCTCCCTTCAGGAACGAGGCCAGGGTGGATGCAGGCAGTGCTCCGTGTAGCAGGGCATTGGAAGGGCACAGCGGATTTATGGCGGTCTCTGGTTTTGCAGTAGACGTGACGGCAGACTTCCTGATTTGCGCTGTCGCGGTATCGGAACTGTTTTTCACGGAATCAGTCCGTTGGCCAGAAGTCGGTATACCTTTCTTTTCTGATTGATTGCCGGACTGACTGCTGCATCCTGCCGTCAGCATGATGAGTGCCACTGCGATTAGTCTGTTCATGATTCCGCTATACTAACGATTCGTTCATTTAAGTTCAATACTTTTGGAACGAATCTAATGGAACTAAGTGTGTCTATGTTTGTAACTGACTGTAATTAAAGGACTTTTTGGTGGAGAAAAAAAGGCCTTACAGTTTCAGAATGGATAGGACAGCATCTGCAAGAGCCTTGTACCCGAAAAAGGAGCAGCAGAAAAAGAGGTGAGGATGCTCAGTGAGAGCGAAAGGGGGTTACAGGGAGCCCATCAGACGCAGCATCTCTCGTACCGCAGACTCGAGACCAGTTACTACAGCCCTGGATATGATGGAATGACCGATATTGAGTTCCTCGAGTCCTGGAAGATCGAGTATTCCCTGTACATTGGTGTAGTCGAGGCCATGGCCTGCTGCCACTTCGATGCCCAGGTCCACTGCCACAGCGGCGGCCTCATGAAGCCTGTCGTGTTCCCTGGAACGCTGCTCAGCCGTCCTGGCGAGGGTGTAGTCACCGGTATGCAGCTCTATGATGGGAGCTCCAAGTTCATGGCTGGCACGTACCATCTCTGGTTCTGGATCTATGAATAGGGATACGCCTATGCCAAGGGGTGCGAGGGTACTTATGGCCCTGGTTATGGCATCTCGGGTCTGCGGTTCCGCGAGAGCGAGTCCCCCTTCGGTGGTGCGTTCCTCACGTTTTTCGGGCACCAGGGTTACTTTGTCGGGTCTGATGCGTGCCGCGATGGCAATCATCTCGTCGGTGGCTGCCATCTCCAGGTTGAGGATGGTCTGCACCGTCCTGCGGAGAATCTCAACATCTCTGTCCTGGATGTGACGTCTGTCTTCCCTGAGGTGAACGGTGATCCCGTGGGCTCCGGCAAGCTCGCAGATGGCGGCAGCGGTCACGGGATCCGGGTAAATGGTATCACGCTGCTGTCTTATGGTTGCCACGTGATCCACATTGACGTGAAGCCTTATCATCTCAATCCTCCTTAAATGCAGTGAACCTTTAGCATGTCTGCAAGCTGGGACGCCATCTCATGTCCTTTGATCTCGTCGCGGCATTCCACCAGGACTCTGGCCTTAGGCTCTGTTCCGGAATATCGCACCAGAATGCGTCCTTCGCCAGCCAGCTCGTTTTCGAAGGTACGGATTGCCTCCTGAAGAGGTTCGATTTCCTCCAGAGGCGGCTTTGCAGCCACGGGTACGTTGATTTTGATCTGCGGATAGGGTGTGTACGATGATGTGAGCTCTCCCAGGGATTTGCCAGTTCTGAGCATGATAGCGATTATCTGAAGTGCAGCCACTATGCCGTCACCAGTGGTGGTGTGATCCCTGAATATGATGTGTCCCGACTGTTCTCCGCCAACGTTGTAGCCACCGGAGAGCATACGATCCAGGACATAGCGGTCACCCACGGCCGTACGGAGCACCCGTATGCCGTCGTTGGCCAGCCATCCGTCCAGGGCCATGTTACTCATGACAGTTGCCACCAGCGTGTCCTGCGAAAGGCGTCCTTCTCCCTTGAGGAAGCGTGCTGCCAGTCCCAAGATGGCATCTCCGTCCACCACGTTGCCGTGCTCGTCGGCAAAAATCACACGGTCGGCATCTCCGTCTAGGGCTATGCCGATATCCGCGCGGTAGGTACGTACAGCCTCGGCCATGCGTTCGGGGTATAGTGCACCCACACCATCGTTTATGTTCAGGCCGTTGGGTTGTACTCCAAGGGTGAAGACCTCTGCACCGAGTTCCTGGAATATGAGAGGAGCTATGCGGTATGCTGCTCCGTTGGCACAGTCCACCACCACCCGCATACCATCCAGTGTGAGATCATTGGGAAAGGTATGCTTGCAGAAGGTGAGGTAGCGCCCCTGTGCATCTTCGATGCGTCTGGAACGGCCGAGGTTACGACCTGTCACGTAATGCTGCTCAAGGGAGCCGTCCTGCATGAGCCTCTCTATCTCTGCCTCTACGTCGTCGGGGAGCTTGAATCCGTCGGAGCCGAAGATTTTGATACCGTTGTCATCGAATGGGTTGTGGCTGGCACTTATGACGATACCTGCATCGGCTCTCATGGATGTGGTCAAGTGAGCTATGCCCGGAGTGGGCAGGGGACCCACCAGAAGGACGTCGGCACCCATGCTCATGACTCCTGCGGCGATGGCATTCTCGAACATGTAGCAGGACAGACGTGTGTCCTTACCTATGAGTATACGGCCGTGCCGTTCCGGGTGGGTGAACTTGAGTGCCACGGCCTGACCCAGACGCACGGCAGTATCTATGGTCATGGGATATACGTTGGCCTTTCCCCTGATTCCATCGGTTCCGAAGAGTCTGCGTTTTCCCATGGTGCCTCCCTGGGCTCATGGCCCGAACAGGCTTTCTAACAGACCATCGAGCCGTTAGCAAGACTGCCCCGGGCAATGGTCAGGGCAGTCGGATGTCATGAGCCATACACTCATTGCTCTGGTCTTTTGGGGGGGCGAAGCGGGGGAATGACGTTTTTTGAGTTCACGTGTGTGGCTCAGTGGAATCTCTCCTTCCCAATACCCCATAATTTCGCTATGAATCTCATTGAGATGTACCGCAGAATTCTCTTTTATCTCCTGCCTTTCCTCGTGTTCTCGGCTGTATCGTGTTCGCGGAGCTCCGTGCCCGCCCGCCGATGCCGGACCCTGCCTATCCAGCACACGACGAAGGATCTCCTGAACGTCTCTCCTGACCACAGACTCAACGTCTTTCTCACACCCGACATTCTCATGGTCAATGGTGCTCCCGTTGGACGTCTGGAGAACGGCAGGTTTACGGATTACCAGGGAGGACAGCTCTACGCTCCGCTGATGGAGGCCATCATAGAGGAATTCGGCCGCCACAAACTCGATCCGTACATGGAAATTATGGTCTATGTGGACAAGCGTATCCCCCCTTCTCTTGCAAAACTGGTGGTGCAGACTGCAGAGCGTGCATCTTTAGCCTCCGTATTCGTCCTACCATACGATTTCTCCCCATCATCATGCAGTTATGTGAAGCCCAAACCTTCGGACAGACACCGCAGGGTGATGAAAATTCCCGGAACAGTGCTGGTGAGGCTGGACAAGGATGCCATTTATGTCGACGGTAAGGCCGTCGTTCGGTTCAAATATGGTCTGGTGCCTCCACAGGACATGGATGGCATGATAATTGTCCCTCTGTTCAAGAAACTGGTGGAGGCCAAGAAACGTCTTTCTCAGGATGCCGTTCCGGTTTTCCATGTTTCCGTGGACAGTGATCCCAAGGTCGTCAAGATGATACTGTTCACAGCGGGTAAGGCTGGTTTTGGCGTCATGAGGACTTTCAGGGTGCTTCCATGAAGCGTATCTTCCATGGACTGTCCCGTACGGTGTTCCTTGGACTGATGGTGATGCTGATATCGTGCTCAGGTGGTCAGCAGGGTGCCCTGGAAGTGGCATGGGTCATAAGGGGCCTCGATCAGCATGCCTACACCTGCAGGGAACCCGGTTTCGAGATCAGTAGCATCAGGCTGGTAGTAGAGCCAGAGGGGCAGTCTGGTCACGATTTGTGTTCGGACGGAACCGTCTCGGGATGCCGTTTCGAGTGTCCACCGGATACGACGAGTACCATGCGTGGAATGACTACGTTCTCAGTGCCTCCCGGACGGTATTATGTATGGTGTGTACCTCTGGATGAGCATGGAGATGCCATATCTGACGACAAGGTACAGACTCCCTATCCCGTTGCCGTGACCGTGGAGTCTGGAAGGGCCCGGTTCCTTGGTGTCTGGCAACTGATCATATCCAAGAGGTGATGTTTTTCGTGTTTGACATTACGACTACCGTTTTTTCATCCAAAAATCGCCAGATGGGACGGTTGCGCAGTGTAGTCTCGATTTTCATGGCTACCGGATTGTTGACCGTCATGATGTCGGGTGCTTGTTCGAAAAAAGAGCAGATTTCCAAACAAGAAAAGGCTCCTGTATCTTCTCCAGGAAGCCAATCAGACAGTGAAACTTCCGGCACGACCTGGTCCCGAACGGTTCCGGTACCCAAGTCACCTCCCCCCGAATCCATGAAACACGATGGTATCGTTCCGTGTGCATGGGTTCTCGTTCCCGGAAGGCACGACGGATACAGACTCACTGTGATCAGGGATCTCTTGGGTAATGACAGAGGTGCAGTAGTGGGTGATGTGCTCGTTCCGTGGGGAGGAGTGATACCATGTTACACAGGACGCTTTCAGCCAGGACAGCGTGTCAGGGCTCGCCTTGACGGAGGAGGGACTTTCTTGGGTCTGGTGGTGAGTGACAGTGGCGAAGGGAGTATACGGATACGCAGATTGTGGCGTTTCCATGAAAAAACCGTGATGGTTCCCAGGAGTTGGCTGTGGCCCCTGACTGGAAGGCCTGCGCCTCTAGAGGTCGTATTCTTCCGTCATGCAGGGCAGTGGTTTAGGGGGACTGCCATTTATGTCACCCATGATTTCATCACCGTATTGAGAAGAAACGACGGGAGACTCCTGAACGTGAGAAACAGTGATGAAAACATTATGACACCGGCCCAACAGGTGGCGCCTGGTATGAGAGTGCTGGCCTTCCGTTCGTGGGGCACGAATTTGAGGCCCGGAGTCGTGCAGCGTGTCATCGTTCCGGAGCTATTTTATGAGATTCGTTTTGGCAGGGTATACCGCAAGGTTCCCTACTGGGAGATCGCTCTGCCACAGTGACTCGTGGATGCTGGTCTGTTTGTCTATGTATGCTACCATTGCATGAGCAGTGCATGTTGTGAGGTGGTATTATGAAATGGTCTGTTCGTCTTTCATTTGTTTTTATATTTTTCGCTGCATATTTGTACACAGGGTGTGCTGATCGCGTATCTTCCTCTCCTTGCGCTCCCAATCCTTGTCATGAATCCCACAAGTCAGTGTGCGTGGAACATGATGGAGATGCCAGGTGCGTGTGCAAT
This sequence comes from Polyangiaceae bacterium, assembly GCA_027013865.1. Taxonomy (GTDB): domain Bacteria; phylum Myxococcota_A; class Polyangia; order HGW-17; family JALWFW01; genus JALWFW01. The sequence goes on from JALWFW010000169.1 coordinate 10,579, forward strand.
ACAGGATATCTCGAAAATAGGAATGGAAAGTGTGTTCCTCTAGATGGATGGACGGATTACTATGACGAGGACTCTCAGCAGGCTTCATGCTCAGATGGCATAGACAACGACCAAGACGGGTGGGCGGACTCCCAGGATCCAGATTGTGCCATGAAGGGCGAAGAAAAAGGTTTTACGGACTATGGATGTAACGACGGCCAGGACAACGACCAAGACGGACTGGTGGATGCCGAGGATCCCGACTGCGTGAGTGCTGTCTCCGATGAGTCCCACATCTTCAGAGATCTCTGCAATGACGGCGAGGACAATGACCAAGACGGGTGGATAGACGGCGACGATCCCGACTGTCAGACTGGCCGTGAGGAGACTGGTTTAGGCAATACAGAATGTAACGACGGCAGTGACAACGACGGAGACGGGTACATAGACGGCGACGATTCCGATTGTACTTCAGCTCGTTACAATAGTGAGGCTGATAACGTCGTAATTGTAGACTGCCAAGACAGCGTGGACAATGACGGAGACGGGTGGGTGGACATGGAGGATCCCGAGTGCGCCCCTGCAATTCCTGGAAATGTCAAGGCCAATTACAATCTTCCTGAATATCCGTCGGAAAACGGCGTAACCTTTTATTCCGAAAATCTCAGTAAATACAGGGGTAAAAACAGAACTGCTCTCGACTGTAACGATGGGGCCGATTCAGTAAGCGACTCTGACAACAATGTAGACAGCCAAGACGCTCAGTGCTACACAGCGTGGTTTTATGAGGATTACGCATCTGTAAGTTATATAATGAATTCCTGCAGCGACGGCGTGGACAACGACTGGGACGGGTGGATAGACAGCGACGATCCCGATTGTGATTCCAACAGTGCTTCAGTCCGCATAAATGGTAGTGATATTCAGGTGGAGATGGGAACGATTCATTACTCCACCACTTCTGTACCGGAGTGCAATGACGGCGTAGACAACGACAGCGACGGGTCAGTGGATGCATCTGACGTCGGCTGCAGCAGTGGTATGGATAATGATGAGAGCCAGTGAACCAAAGCTGCTTTGAGTTGTGGTTACGTGAATCGAGCCATAGTATAGAACGGGGACATGTTGCGCCTCTCCACATTCACGTCCATGCCGGTGCGTTTTGCACTTTATGGATTTTTGAAGAATCAATTATACTTCGAACCGCTCATTCTGCTTGCTCTT
>JALWFW010000170.1 GCA_027013865.1 Polyangiaceae bacterium
TTATGCAATATACGTGCCAGGGGCAGTGGTCGGAATTTGGCATGCATAACACACTGAAATAAAAGTACTTTTTAGCACCACACCACAGGAGGTCTGTCTGAACACCGGCCCATCTCGGCCAAGTTGGACACTTTTTGGACAGGCCTAGACACCTTAGGCATACGGGCGTGAGGTTCTGGCAAACCTAGATGGCCTGTAATCCCAAAACTTGACTGCCCTGAAACACCTACTGAGTTGCAAAAGACGCTTTTACTGGGTAACTTACTAAAATTACTCGCATAACATACTGAAATTAAAGAACTTTTAGACGTCGCACCGCAGGCGATCTGTCTGAACACCAGCCTAATGCGGTCTGTCTGAATGCCAGCCCATCTAGGCTAAGTTGGACACTTTTTGGACAGTCTTGGCCGCCTTAGTCATACGGGCGTGGGGTTTTGGCAAACCTAGATGGCCTGTAATCCCAAAACTCGGTTGCCTGACAGGGGCCGGGACTATACGGCCTGGGGTCATGGGTTTATATGGGTACAGATACGCTGCTCAGGGAACAGTCGCATCGTGCTGCCGGGCCTGTAATCACGGAGGCTTCCAGGTGTCTTCTTGACAGCTGGTACTTTTATGCAATAAACCAAACCGACGGTCGGTTTGTTTTTCATCCGGACCGGGCACAGAGGTGACTCATGACCAGAAAAGACCCCAACCGTAAGGAAAAAATCATCGAAACAGCCATACACCTGTTCACTGAAAAAGGTTATTCGGCAACTACCATCGACGAGATCCGCAGGGAGCTCGGAATATCCAAGGGCGCGTTCTATCACTATTTCGGAAGCAAACAGGATCTGCTAGACAGTGTCATAGACGTCATCACCAGACGGAGCCTGGAAGATGCCATGGAGGCCCTCTCCACCCCAGGACTCAACCCCAAGGAACGGCTCGTGGCCTTTTTCACCGGCGGCCGACAGTGGCGCATGAAACACATGAAACTGCTAGTTGAAACCGTGGGACTCCTCTACAGACCGAAAAATGCCCTTCTGTTCATGAAGGCCTTCAACCGCAACGTGGAGCTCACCCGTCCCATGATGATAAAAGTCCTCAGGGAAGCCATGAAAGACGGCATAATCTCAATCGAGGATCCAGAAGTTACCGCAGAACTGCTTCAGTACTTCTTCACATCCATGTCCATATACTTCTTCAAGACCTTCAACGCGTTGAAGAGCAGAAACCTGTCCGTGGACGAGGTGGCCCAGGACCTCATGAAGAGGATAAACATCTCACTGACGCTCATCGAGAACATGATCGGTCTGGAACCCAGGACCATTCCGCGTTTGAGTGATGCAGATGCCCAAATAATGAAAAGGTGGATCACGGAGGGTCTTGATGCGTAACCATTGGATATTATTAATCTTTTCAATAGCTACGCTTTCAACGGGCACTGGTTGTAAAGACCAGCGTACCAAAAAGAAAAGCATTATACTTCCTCCGCCCTTGGTGAAATACGTCATCACCCGCACCATAACCCACTACCCTACCTTCAGCGCACTGGGTAGGGCACAACCAGTACGGGAGGTGGTGCTTGCCCCAGAACGTCCCGGTAAACTCATATACTTCGAAGAGGACCTCGGGCGCACAGTGGAATCCGGTCAACTCATCGCCAGGGTCAAGGCCATCGGACTGTGGCCCCAAAAACGTCAGGCCGAGGCACGTATCCATGAGCTGGAGGTGGCCCTGCAGAAGGCCGAACGGGATCTCAAGAGGATCCGCCAGTTGTACAAGGACGGTGTCGTGTCCAGGGACGAGCTGGAGAAAATCGAGCTGCTGGTTAAATCCAGGCGCGCCCAACTCCAGTCGGCTCAGGCAGGGCTGTCCACGGTGCGCGAAAACCTGGGTTCCACGTCGGTGCTGGCCCCATTCAGCGGGGAAATCGTTGAAGTGTATCAGCACAAAAACAACTTCGTGGGTGCAGGAATGCCCCTCGCCCGGCTCGTGGATTTGTCGGACGTGAAGATAGTGGTGGGAGTCAGTGAGGTGGACATCCCTTATATCCGGGTGGGAGACACCGTGGAGGTCACGGCAGCTGCCTATCCAAAAAAACGCTGGAAGGCCACGGTGCACGCCAAAAGTGACGCCGTCCCCAAGAACTCCGTGTCATTCCCCGTGGAAATCCGCCTCAAGAATATGAAAACCGGAGACGGATCCTGGGAAATCAAGTCCGGTATGACCATGAAGGTATGGTTCCGCAGAAATCCGGTGACCGGAATATTTCTGCCACCCTCTTCAGTAGTGAACCTCAAGAACACCCGCTTCGTATATGTCCTAAATGGGGACACCGTAAAACGTACAAGCGTAACTATTGGAGATTATTATACTTTTAGAGACGAGATCCAATTGATTCAGGTATTCGGTCTGTCCGACGGTCTCAAGGTTCTGTCAACCGGGGTTCCAAGGGTCAAGGACGGTATGAAGGTACGGGCCGTCAGGACAACGCTGTTCGGGCAAGACAGCGACTCCCACGCCTCGAAGAAGGCAGCTAAAAAACACGTGCCATCACAGAAGGATTCCAGAGCCGGCAAACAGGCGGCAGCGGGCACCACGGACAGCAGGGAGGGGACGAGATGAGTCTTCCCCGTTTTTCAGTACGCCAGCCCATTTTGGTGAACCTGCTAACTTTGTTTCTGGTCATAGCCGGACTGGTGAGCGCCTTGAGACTTCCACGGGAGATCTTCCCGTCATTTCCCGTGGGCAGGATTTCCGTCGTGGCCATATACCCCGGTGTGGCTCCGGAGGAGATGGAAAACCTGGTGGCCCTACCCATAGAGCGCGAAATCAAGAATCTAGACGGTGTCGATGAGGTAACGAGCGTCAGTTCCGAAGGACGCCTGGTCGTTACTGTGAAAGCCGAAGAAGACCTGTCGGACTTCGACGTGTCTAGGCTAGCCCTGGACATTCAGGCCGCCATCGCCCGTATCCCGGATCTCCCGGACGACATGGACCGCCCGATCGTAAAGGTGGTCAAGCGTGAGATGCCCGTCACCTGGATTGGTATCGAGTCAGAATACCCCGAACTTCAGACACGGGAGATGGCCCGGGAACTCAAGGACCTTCTCGAAAAGGTGAAGGGTGTCTCCAGTGTGCAGCTCTTCGGCTTCCGTGACGTGGAAATCCGCGTGGAAGTGGACCCAGACAAGATGACTGCCAGAGGCGTACGCATCATGGACGTGATGAACGCCATCAAGATGAGGCACCAGGACATCCCCGGGGGCACCATGAAGCTCCAACAGGGGGAATACCTCATACGTACCATCGGCAGAGCCGACAGTGTCGCACGCATACGCAGGGTCATCGTGCGGGTTACACCCATGGACACGGTCAGGGTCAAGGATGTCGCTAGCGTATTCAGAACCCTCGAAGACCCGAAAATCCTGTCCGAAGTAAACGGTCACACGGGAATCTTCGTGGCGGTCAGCAAAAAACTGGATGCCGACGCCATCAGGGTGATGAAGCGCGTCCGCAGAGTCATCGACAGGTGGAAGAATTCTCATCCCGAGGGGCTGGACGCCACCGTCATATTCGATTCCACCAAGTACATCATGAGACGTCAGACCACCATGTACTCCAACGGTGCCTTCGGCCTGGTACTGGTGGTGTTCCTGCTGCTCATATTCCTGTCATTCAGGGCAGCCGTGCTCACGGCCATCGGTATACCTGTCGCTTTCTTTGGTACCTTCGTGCTCATGCGTTTCTTCGGTTATTCCATGAACATGCTGTCCATGTTCGGCATGATCATGGTACTGGGCATGATAGTGGACGACGCCATCGTCATCGTGGAGAACATCTACCGCCATCTCATGATGGGCAAAAATCCGAAACAGGCGGCCATCGAAGGTGCAGAAGAAGTCATGTGGCCGGTGGTGGGCTCCGTGACGACCACCGTAGTGGCATTTGCAGCCCTTATCTTGGCCCCCGGTGACATGGGCAAGATTCTTTCGATCATGCCCGTGGTGGTGGCGTTGGCACTGTCGGTTTCGCTGCTGGAGGCACTCATGGTGCTGCCGTCTCACAGTGCCGAATGGCTCAAGGCCAAGAATCTCCGAGAAACCGAACACGGCACGACGGCGGAGGCCGGGTGGTTCTTGGCATTCCGGGAGGGCTTCGGCAAGGTCGTTGGAGCCATCACGAATCACTGGTTCCTGGCTATCGTGGCATTCGTGCTAATGCTCGTGGGTTCCATGGCTCTGGCACGCAAGCGTATGGATTTCGTGGCTTTTCCATCGAAAACCATCACCAGAGCCAGAATCTCCATGAATATGCCGGCAGGCACCAGTGTGGAGAGCACCCTAGCCACTATCCGTAAATTCGAGAAGCTCCTCATGCAGGCCAAAAGCACGGAGATAGACAACTATTACTGCCTGGCGGGAACTCAACGTAACGGAACCACCAACCTGGAGGGTTCACACCTGGGTTACTGCCAGATCTCCTTCCACAACGACGGTGAAACCAGCCCCCGCTCCCCAGAACGGATGATCGAGGACTGGAGGCGGGCCCTCAACGACATTCCGGAGCTGGAAAGTTTCGAGATCACCAAGATACGTCACGGTCCTGGTTCTGGTTATCCTATCCAGCTACAGGTGGGAGGTCCCGATGACAGGGCAGCCCTGGAAGCAGTACTCAGAATAAAGGATTTCCTTCTCAGACAGCCGGGGGTATCCGACGCATTCGACGATTTTTCTGCCGGCAAGCAGGAGATACACATCATTGTCAAAGAGGAACGAGCCGCCATGTACGGACTGGATCCCACTCTCATCGGCCTCGAGATACGCCGTTCATTCGCAGGTGGCAAGGCAGCCACCATTCAGGAGTCCGAGGATGCCGTGGACGTGGTGGTACGCTATCCCGAAGACCGCAGACGTTCTATCGACGAGATCAAATCCATGGAATTCTTTTCTCCTGTGCTTAAGAAGAAGGTTCCCTTCGCTGCCGTGGCAACCATTGGAGAAGGCGTGGGCCCCGGACGGCTCATCAGGGTGGACGGAGACCGCGCCATCACGGTTTACGGTGAGATAGACGATGAGATCACTTCCTCCAACAAGGTCAACCGTGCCCTGCGCAGATATATCCGTTCTCTCAAGAACGATTTTCCGACCGTAACCTTCACCTTCAAGGGAGAGGAGAAGACCACCCGGGATCTCATGAGCTTTATGATAGAGGCGTTCCTTTTCTCACTGCTGGGCATCTATATCATTCTGTCCACCATACTCCAGAGTTTCATCCAACCTTTCATCGTCATGATGGCCGTGCCCTTCGGTGCCGTCGGCGTCATAGTGGGTCTGTATGCCCATGGCATGCCCATGTCCATCATCGGAATCATGGGTGTCGTGGGTCTGCTGGGAATCGTGGTGAACGACTCCCTGGTCATGGTGGACTTCATAAACAGGGAAGTACGATCCGGAATCCCGCTTCACGAGGCCGTGGTAAACGGTGCCAAACTCAGACTCAGACCAATAATTCTGACCACCGTCACCACCATAGCCGGTCTTCTTCCCATGGTGTTCGGCGTCTTCGGAAGTGAAGAATTCCTTGCCCCCATGGCAATCTCAATTGTCTGGGGACTTGGATTCTCAACCCTGCTGACCTTGTTCCTGGTGCCATCGGTCTACATGATGTTCGCCAGGGCGAAATACTGGACACTGCGTCTTCTGGGACGCGGGGAGGTGCAGGCATGATCACCGCACTCATAACCATGATGACCATGATCACTGCTCAGGACAGCCCGGCTGCCATGGTTGTGTCCCTCGATGATGCAATGAGACAGGCCGTCAGGCACAACCGCACACTGAAACGGTACCTGGCAGGATACATGTCGTCACGGCGTCTGTATGAAGCAGCGTCAGGACGCTGGAATCCTGTGGCTGGAGCTACCGTCGACTACCAGAAAGCCAGGTATCCTGCGGTTCAGGGGCAGCCATTTCAGACCACGAGCAATGCCGTAGCAGTTGGCAGCGTCTTCCTGATGAAACCGCTTCCCACAGGAGGCAAGGTGACTCTGTCAGCAGGGCTGACTCACAGCGAGCAGACCATGCGGTTGCAGTTCTCGGACAGTGTGCCCCCCTCCAACAAAGACATAGACTCATACAAGGCCATGGTGAACATAACCGTGGAACATCCACTACTCGCGGGTATGAGTATCAAAGTCTCTAGGGTCGAGATAGAAAAGGCCAGACTCAAGATGATGGCCGACAGGTTCATTTATCTGTCCCAGGCCGAAGCCACCCTGAGGGACGTCATGAAGGCCTACTGGTCATTGGTGCTGGCATGGAAAGCATGGGAGATTCAGAAGGTGTCCCTGGGCGTCCTGAAGAGCCAGGAGAAACTTACTGATTCCCTGGTCGACAGCGGCAAGGTGGCGGCTGTAAACCTACTGGCCGTGCAGTCGGAAATCGCCAAACGTGAAGGCGAGGTCCGCAGGGCATGGAGCGCCGTGGTAGCTGCCTCCCTTAACATCAAGGACGCTATGGGCATGGACGTGACAGCCCGTCCCCAGGCCATGAGACCCAGCACGGAACCTGGAGATCAGGGCTACAGACCACCAAAAGACCTGCTAGCCAGGGTTTTGCGGCGATCGAACCAGGTGAAGGCTCTCGTGGCTCAGATGAAATCCATGCGTCAGGACATCTTGAAGGCATCCAATGCACTTTTGCCATCCCTGGACGTCAAGTTCAGAATCGGACCCGCCATGACCTCGAATGACATGACGGAGGCCATAAAAGGCGTGGGTACCAAAATGGACGAGGCATACGAGATAGAGGCTGGGGCCACGTTCACCAAGGTGCTAGGACGTGCCCCCAGGGCCAGGTATGAGGCTCTGCGCTATGCCAGGCAGACCCTGAAGATTCAGTTGAAATCCACGAGATCCAGACTCATAGTAGCCACGCTCATAGCACTTGATTCCTTAGAGGCATCGAGGTTTCGCATGGAGGCAGCCCAAAAGGCCATCACTCTGGCCCAGACCCATCTCGATGCTGAATGCAAGCGATTTGCCCAGGGTCTGTCCACCAACCACTCCATTCTCCTCAGGCTCCAGGAACTGGAGGTAGCTCGTTTCCAGCTGCTTCAGGCTGCCGTGGAACTGGCCAAAACCGTAGCCGACATAAAGACTCTTGCAGGAACCCTCCTGGCATCGTATCAAATACGGGTTCCAGGGAACTGAGCCCTCTCCTGGTTTCCGCGAGATGAGATCTTACGGCATGACCGATTCCATTTACTGGTTTACAAAGAGTATTCCGGACAGGGGAGCGTGGCGACACCGTGACAAGGAGTGAGTACACATGAAATCCACTGCACATAGAAACATACTGTCTGCCATCGCCACTTTTATGCTACTCACGGTATTCTCGTGCACCGGCCACGGCAGGACCTCCACCACGCCTTCCGGCTCCCCGGCATCCGGGACCGGTGATGCGCTCCCGACTCAAAAGGATCTGGTGGCTCTGGTACATGCCACCAGCGTGAACTCGTCGGAAGATTTCTATCTTGCTGTGGGAACACTGACCTTTCTTAAAGATCACAAAGATCGCGTTCCAGGCCTGAATGTCCGGGCGCTGCGTCTGGACACCGAAAAATGGCTTGCTGGGTGGATTGATCTGCTCACGGTCCAAAACGACATAAGAAAGGCATACTTATTCTGGCATTACTACCGTACGTGCTGCGGCAAACCCCTCACCAAGGAACTCAAGGCTGCGCAAAAGAGGCTTTTCAGGCATGCAAAGCTCTCCGGCAACGTGATTCCATTCCTGGTGATGAGCAGCTACATCAGACCGGGACACAAGTGGCAAGAGCAGATGCATAGCGTAGTTGACTGGCTGTGGCACAAAGCCATGGTGGAATACCTGTACTGCCGGCACAACACCCCTTCTTCCTCGCCCCAGTCCTGTCATTCGTCATTTCTGTCGGCTCTGGATACGCTCACGGACGTATACACAAGCCTGCCGTCACCGGAGACGGCCCTTGCAGTGAACAGTCTGATATCCCGCATGCAGACCATGAAGGATCTGGACTTCCTGGCCGCAAAGTTCATGGAAGTTCGTGCTCTGGTTGCATACACCCAGAACGGACGCGTCGGTGCACTCAAAGTACTGCCCGAAAAAGGGGAGAAGGCCACCCTGCTGAGGACTCTCATCTCAAAAAGTACCAAATCCCCGGAAGATGCCGAATCGCTAGCAGAGTACTACGGAGCCAAATACGGTTCCGGAGCAGCCAGACTCGTTCTGTCGTCCCTGGTGAAGACCTTCCCGGATTCGGTATGGCTCCGGTATAAGTATGTGATGTATACCTACCTGGCAGTGGATCCTTACTCCTCCCGCAGCAGCCTTCTCGAACTGCTTCACAGGAGCCCCGAGACCCGGGACATCGTAAAGACTCTCATCAGTCAGACGGAATCCGCCATCTACCTCCTACTGGGTGACGAGCACATCGAATGGGCACGCAGGGAAGTACAGTTCCTTGAAAGACTCACGCACTGGGCACGCGCCAGATGGCCCCAGCTAGAGCATCCTGTTTCCGAACAGGAAGTGTGCAGCTTGAACTCTTCGATGTACCTGCTTCGCGGCCAAGTGAATAAGGCTCGTGACGCACTGCTGGCCTGTAATGGTGCCCAAGACAGTGAAGAGATCCTGGAAAAACTCGCCAAACTAGAATTTTGGGATGGAAATTACCGTAAGTACTTGGAATATATAGCAAAACTTGAAAAAACCAACGAAGGGTTACTAAGAGCCATGGGACTCATTGCCTACACGGTCGAGGCACTCAATACCCTGGGACTGGAATCCAAAGCGAAAAGTGTCGCCATGTCCCTGGTCATGAAGGGACGCCGTATCCTCATGGCCGCTCCGAACAACCGGAAAGTACGCAGGCTGCTGACCCTGCAGATGGTCAGTGTGGATCTGGGCAGCAAGTCGGACAGTCTAATGTTCCGGCTGTTGCAGATTACGCTATTCAACACCCCAGGAGTCGACTGCTCGGATTACATGCAGGCTCTAAAATTACTGATCCGCAGAGGCAAGATTCTTTGGGCTCTGAGTATCTACAACGCCATGGCATCACGCCGTCTGTGCTCTCCCAAAATGCTGTGGTACGCTTCTTTGTGGATGTATCTGACAGGCAAGATGCATGGCATGAAGGAGAGTGATCTGGCCATAGCAGGCGACATCCTCCGCGGACAGGCTCCGAGTTCCTGGCTGAGTCATCTGAGGAACATGGCTTTCGGCACTGAAACGCTGTCTGATGTAATGAAAGGTGTCCACAGGCCAGGACATAGGTGTGAAGCCTGGTTCTACTGGGGTCTCAAACTCATGGGAGACGGCCGAATCAAAGAAGGCATCTCATACCTGCGTCAGGCTATGTCCCTGAAAATTTACAATTACAACGAACATGAGTTAGCGTATTGGATACTCAGGAACCTCAAAAGGATCGTTCCTGAAGGAACACGGTAGTGACTGCTCTGATGAGTGAGGATGCAAAGTGAAGTGCCCCGGGTGTGGAGCCGATATACCTGATCGCGCACGGTTCTGTCCAAAATGCGGACTGCGCCAGAAATATATCCCAGAAGATCCCCTTAACGGGGCCAGAATCGCCGACCGTTACCTCATTCTTGAGCTCATAGGAGAAGGTGGCAGCGGAAAGGTTTACATGGCCCGCGATATACGGAAGGGCCAGAGGGTGGCACTGAAGATACTGCACAAGGAGCTGGTGGGGGACGCAGCTGCAGTACTGAGGTTCAGACGTGAGGCCCAGGCTGTGCAGGATCTGGAAAACCCTCATATCATCAAGATATTGGAGCTTGGTGAGACTCATGATCGTCTGCCATTCATCGCCATGGAATACCTGGAGGGAGAAACCCTTGCCTCCCGCCTCTCGAATGTAAAACGTATGTCCTTCGATACTGCCCTGACGATAATACTTCAGGTCCTCGAAGGACTCATGGAGGCGCACGCCATGGGTCTGGTCCACCGTGATCTCAGACCCCGCAACATCATGCTGGCCTCGTGTTGCGATCAGAAGGATTTCGTCAAAATACTGGATTTCGGTGTGGCAAAGATACTTCCCACGGGCGGAGATCCCTCCAAGTCCTTCATCGGATTCGTCATGGGTGACGCCACTTACACCGCACCAGAGCAGCTCCTTGGCAAGACAGTGAGTGCGGCTACAGACATATACTCCGCGGCCATCATCTTCTATCAACTTCTCACTGGTAATCCTCCATATACCGGACGCACTGTCATGGACATAATGGCTGCTCACATAAAGCGACCATACCCTCCCCTGGAAGGATGGGTGGCCGGTGTACCCCAGGGATTCGACGCTGTCCTGAGTAAGGCCCTGGCCAAAAAACCGGAGGATCGTTTCCAGACGGCCTACCAGTTCCGAGAGGCCCTCGAAGGTCTCATTTCGAAGAACCAGCCTGCGCCGGTCACAAAGAAGTCCAAACAGCCTGAATACCTGCCTGAAGAAGACGAGAAGTACTACAACCTGCAGGCTCCATTCCGTGGGGAAGAGGGAGCAGCTTTCAGGGTCCCTGGTGGTGGCGTCGTACGCATGCCACACGGGCACAAACCGGCACCGGACAAATTCGTATATCTGGATCAATCTCCGGTAAAGGAACTTTATGATTCCCTTGAGGAGGCATGGGAGGAAGAACCTTCTAGTGTGCCATCCGATGAGCTCATCAAACAGTGGGAGGAAGGCAAACGACGGGAACGTCTGATATGGCTGGCATTCCTGGGCGGTGTGCTGCTGATCTTCCTGGGTGGTTACCTCCTCATGCAGCTCCTGTTCTCGGGAGACGACGACATAGTGGTAGAAGAGACCTCCAGTACCGGACAGATCACGCCATCCCGTGACAGCACCACAACGAACTCTGCCACCACTGCAGATAGCAGCACCCCGGCAGCCAAACCGCCACCAAAGGACGCAACCTCTGCCCCGAAAGAAGGTTCTACTGAAAGGGAATCGGATGCAAAACAACCAAAAACGACTGCATCAGCCGAGAAGAAGTCCCCAGGTAGCAACACCGATACACGGCCAAAGACTCGCGCAGGAGCCACACACACAAAACCCAGTAAATCTGATTCAAAAAGCAGCAGACGCCATGAATCCTCTGATTCGGACAAAGCTGGCACAAGTACCACGACATCCGACCTCCTGGTAAAGGCACACGAAAAATTCAACAACGGCGAATTCTCGGCAGCGGAAATCCTGTATAAACGCGCTCTGAAACAGTCACCCAGCAGTATGAAGGCTCTTTTGGGCCTAGAGACCGTCTACTTCGAAACAGGTCAGTATGCAAAAAGTGAAAAACTGCTCAAAAAAGCCGTACGCAGACATTCGAGTGCCAGACTGTGGTACAGACTTGGAGTGGTCAGCAGAAAACTGGGCAAGATTCAGGAAGCTAAAAAAGCCTACCGCCACGCCCTGAAGGTATCACCCAACTACAGCCCGGCCATCAAGGCTTTGGAGGCACTGGGCGAAACCCCATGAACTGGCCTGCCGTCAATCAAAGAGGTACATCGCAGGAGTTTGTAGCTGACCCGCGACATTTCGGCTAATCCATGACATACATCCTAACAAGGCAAAATCAGTAACGAAATGGGCTAGTCGGGTACAAAGCTCAGTAGTTTCCGTTTTGGGTGATAGCGCCGGGTATCCTCGTCGAAAATTTGAGACTGAGTAATCGGGTACAAAGCTCTGTAGTCTCCGTTTTGGGTGA
>JALWFW010000171.1 GCA_027013865.1 Polyangiaceae bacterium
AAACTCCTCCGACAGGATGGAGATGTCGGGCTGCTCGAGGCCTGCAGCGGCGAAGGTGTCCACGACCTCCTTGCCGGAGACAGCTTGCGAGACGAGCTGCCGAACGGCCGCTTCGATCTGTTCCGGCGGGCGCTCGGAGCTGCTCACCGTGGCCTTGATGAGCTGAGCCCGGATCTCTTGGAAGAGGCCCACCTCATCACGAATCGCCAGGGCATCGGGGTGCGGCACGGCGAGAGCGAACGCCTTCGACAGGGCGGTCACCGCGTCCATGTAGCGCTTCTTGCCGTTCTCTTGTCCCAGAATGTGCTCCATCGCATCGGCGATGCCCTGCATCCGTGCTCCTGTATCAGCGTGGAGCAGTCGCCGGTAGTCGAAGCCATGCAGGATCCCTTGCACGACCTCATGCTTCTCCTTCATCACCGCCACCGCTTCGGCCTGGTCCACGGTGGCGCGCCCCTTTCCTCCGCTCTCGGCGTATGTCGCCAGCGCGCGCTTCAAGGAGTCGGCAATTCCCACGTAGTCGACCACGAGTCCTCCGGGCTTGTCGCGAAAGACCCTGTTCACCCGCGCGATGGCCTGCATGAGGTTGTGTCCGCTCATCGGCTTGTCTATGTACATGGTGTGTAAGCAGGGCACGTCGAATCCGGTGAGCCACATGTCGCGCACGATCACAAGCTGCAGTGGGTCGTCCGGATCCTTGAAGCGCTTGGCGATGAGCTCGCGGCCGGCTTTGCTCCGGATGTGAGGTTGCCAGTCGGACGGATCGGACGCGGACCCGGTCATGACGACTTTGATCCGCCCCTTGGTGTCGTCGTCGCTGTGCCACTCCGGGCGGAGAGCGACAATGGCGTCGTACATTGCCACACAGATGCGGCGGCTCATGCAGACTACCATCCCCTTGCCGAAGAGCGCCTCCTGTCTTCGCTCGAAGTGCTCGACAAGATCCCGTGCCACCAGTCGAATGCGCTTCTCGGCGCCGACGAGCGCCTCCAGGGACGCCCACCTGCTGCGCAGCCGCTGCTTGCGCGTCTCGTTCTCTTCCGCCTCGGTGATCTCGTCGAACTTCTCATCCAGCAGTGGCTTCTCACTCTCCTCCAGTTCAATCCGGGCCAATCGGCTTCCGTAGAAGATGGGTACCGTGGATCCGTCCTCTACTGCCCGCTGGATGTCATAGATGGAGATATAGTCACCAAAGACGGCGCGCGTGTTCCGGTCGTCCTTCTCAATTGGGGTGCCGGTGAAGCCGATGAAGGAGGCGTTCGGCAGGGCGTCGCGCATGTGGCGTGCGAAGCCGTCGATGAAGTCGTACTGGCTGCGATGGGCCTCATCGGCGATCACCACGATGTTCCGCCGATTCGAGAGAAGCGGATGGGTATCCCCCTTCTTCTCGGGGAAGAACTTCTGGACCGTCGTAAACACGATCCCGCCGGACGCAACCCGTAGCAGCTCCCTGAGATGGGCGCGACTCTCTGCCTGAACCGGGGTTTGGCGCAGGATCTGACGATTTGCTGCAAACGTTGCGAAGAGCTGGTCGTCGAGGTCGTTCCGGTCCGTGATCACGACGATTGTCGGATTCTGCATCGCCGGATGGCGGATCACCTTGCTGGCGTAAAACACCATCGAGAGGCTCTTACCCGAGCCCTGAGTGTGCCAGACGACGCCCGCACGCCGGCCCCCATACTGGGCAGTGGGCTCGGCGACGCGGAACGGGTCCCCCTGCTCAGCCTCTACGAAGCGGGCGTAGCTCAGGGCCGGCGGAGCTTCCACGCCACAGGCGGTGAGGGTAGAGGCAAGGGCAAGATTCACAGCGTGGTACTGGTGGTAGCCTGCAGCCTTCTTTGCAATGCCCGCTGTTCCGGAACCCGTGTCTTCGAAGGTGATGAAGTTCAGCAGGTAGTCCTGGAGCCGGGCTGGCGCAAGCAACCCGCGAATCAGCGTCACTAGCCCAGGCTGAACCGTGCCCTCCTTCTGCTTCTCGTTGCCTGGCTCCCGATAGAGATCGGTACCGTCGATGGTTCGCCAAGGCATGAAGCGATCCCAGCCAGACGTGACCGTGCCAAACCGTGCTCGCATGCCGTCGGACAGGACGATCAGCTCGTTATAGGAAAACAAGGTCGGTAAGTCGTCCTTGTAGGTCTGCACTTGCTGGAAGGCCCGGCGAAGAGTTGCCTGCTCCGTCGCAGGGTTCTTGAGCTCCAGCACGACGAGCGGCAAGCCGTTGAGGAAGAGCACAATGTCCGGGCGCCGCTCTCGCCTGTTCTCGATCACCGTAAACTGGTTCACTGCGAGCCAGTCGTTGTTCTCCGGGTTTCCGACGTCCAGCAACCAGACCTTGCCGTGCCGCTCGCCCTCTTCGCCCATCCATGAGACGTCGACGCCGTCGGTCAGCATCTGGTGGAAGCGCCGGTTGTTCTCGATGAGCGCCGGGCTCTCCAGGGTGAGCACCTTGCGCACGGCCTCGTCGAGGGCGACCGTAGGCGTATCGGGATTGATGCGGACGACAGCTTCGCGCAGGCGCTCAACGAGGACCACCTGATCATGGCGCGATCGCTCCGGCCGCTCCGCACCCGGCGCGATGTCCGGGCCGAACGCGATTTGCCAACCCAGCGCTCTCAGTTCCTGCAGCGCCTGCTGTTCGATGGCGTCTTCATTCAAGGCAGTCATGCCGTCTCCTCTGGTCGAATCTCACTGGCAAGCCATTCGACGAGGCGTGGAATCGCATCCACGTCAAGGCCGTCGACCCCCGCCACGCGAACGAGCCGCTTGAGGTAGCTCCGAATCCTGGAGCGCCCGCTGTCGCGCCTGGGCCAGTCAACGACTGCGAGTTCCTCCATCGCGTGGAGCAATGTCCTCGAGAATGCCAAGATCCGCTCGGCCTCGTTGTCGTTGCCGTCCAGGAGTCGGTGGACGACGAACTCGTAGAGATACGGCACCAGGTCCCGGTACCGCCCCTGATAGTCCTTGAGCAGTCGCAGGGACGGCACGGATGTCGCTCGGGGCAGCGGCTGAACTGTTCGCGCCTCTGCCTCTGCGGGCACCGGTTGCACCTCGGAGACCTCAACCTCGCCGTGTTCGAGCGGCACATCCCGCAGGGCCTCTAATACGCTGACATACGCCTGCCGGTCCAGGTGGTACAGCAACTCACTTGGTGGCACCCGCAGCTCGATGGCATCGTCCGGTGTCTGCGCACCAGCCAGCACGCGTACCACCAGAACGCTTTCCTCCAGATCCACCTCGGCCTCCAACACACAGCCCGCATCGATGCGCTCGTTCAGGTGCCGGAAGCGATCCGGTGGCTCTCTGGTTGGGAGCAGGTTTGGCTCTTTGCCGTCGTAGGCACTGAGGATCAAGGCAATGACTGAGTCGGCCGACAGCAGATACACCCGCGCATGGCGCTTTGAGATGGCCTCAAGAAACCCATCCTTGCCGTGAGCTACGCTGCGGTCCTGATTGCGCAGTTCGTTCAATCCCTCGGCCAGTTTGTTATGCCCCGAGATCACCTTGCCCAGTGGCCCCACGCCGCGCTGGTTGCGAAGCCCCAAGGCATCCAACACGCAGGAGAGTAACTCTGTCGTCGTCGGTGTCGAAGAATCCGGCGGTTTTGCCCCCACCTCGCGAATAACCGTCCAGCATACGGCCTCCAGGAACGACTTGGTCAGCTCGATGATACTGCTGCCCTCCTCCTCCCAAGT
>JALWFW010000172.1 GCA_027013865.1 Polyangiaceae bacterium
GGTTATGCATGTTTCTGAAATGTGCGCGGGTGCGCTCCGAATCGTCCTCCACCGGGGGGATGGTCATGAGGCCAAGGCATCTCGTGTGCGGGGTGTCCCGGAACAGTTCCAGGAATGCGGGTACGTCTGCGGGGTCGAGGCCGTGTTTCGCAGGGTCGCGCCCTATGTTCACCTCCAGGAGCACGTCCTGGACGATGCCCAGGCGGGCGGCCCTGGCGTCTATGGCGCGCAGTATCTTCTCGCGGTCGACGGCATGGATGAGGGACGCGGTGCCCACCACGTAGCGGACCTTGTTCTCCTGCAGGGGGCCTATGAAGTGCCAGCGGATGCCGCCGCGCAGCACCTTTGCCTTGTCCCGAAGTTCCTGGGCGTAGTTCTCGCCGAAGTCGCGGTGTCCCCACTCGTAGGCAGCGGCGATTTTTTCGGGGGCCTGGTACTTGGACACCGCCACAAGGCGTATGGAGTCGGGATTGCGGTCGGCTGCAAGGGCCGTCTCGCGTATGGCTGATGTGATGGCTTCGAATCTGGAGGCTGTCTCGTTCATGGCTGACCCTTTGGGGCGCACTGACCCGCTGCGTCATATTAATTACTGCCGGGGCACTGGCAAGGTGTTACTGAGAGTGGCGGCGTATCGGAGCGCCTGGTGGTCAGGGTGTTTTCAACGAGTTGCGTGGAGTGTTAAAAATATAAATTATTTCAATATGTTATGCCTGAGCTCTCTCAAGGGGGCATCCATGCTCACCCTGAGGTACGGGAACTCGTGTCATAACCCACTGTAACTTGCAGATAACAGAGCTAATGAGTAGAATCCCCCCGTTGACACGAGGAGGAGCACCGTGGCCCGTAGCGAGCAGGAACTCAGGCAGAGGTTCATGGAAGACCCAACAGCACTTGACGCCTTTTCATCCCTGAGAAGGCTGTACCAGAAAGAGGAACGGTGGGAGGACCTGGCGTGGCTCTACGAGCACAGGGCCCAGGCTCTTTCAGACCCACAGCGTAAGGCCGACATGTACTTCAAGGCCGGAGACGTATACCTGAACAAGCTTCAGAAGCCCGAGGCCGGACTGGACAGCCTGTATCAGGGTATCCTGCTTGACCCCAGGCACCGTAAGAATGCCCGCACGGTGGTGCAGCTCCTCGAGGAGGCCGGGGACACCGAGAGGCTCAAGGCAGTGCTGGAGAAACTGGTGGAATACCACGCAGCCCAGGGAGACAAGCGGGGTCAACTCGATTACCGCCTCAGACTCGCCGCAATGGAGCGTGAATCCGGCGATCTCATGAAGGCAGCGGTCCATTACAAGGCAGTACTCGACATAGACCCGCGCCGTCGGGATGCCCTAAAAGCCCTCGCAGACATCCTAATGGAGTCTAAGGAGCGTGAGAAGGCACTGCCACTGCTGGAGAAACTGGCCTCTGAGGAGCGCGATCCCGGTGAGCGTGCCAGGCTTCTGCACGACATGGCCCGCATTCACCTCGATGCGAGGAGGGATCCCGTCAAGGCCGAGCAGCTCATGACCGAAGCCGAGCGACTCGATCCAGAGAACATGGAGTACAAGACCTTCCTCATCGAGATATACCAGGACAAACGGTATCCAGACAGGGAGGAGGGGGGCCGTAAGGCAGCCAAACTGTTCCTGGACATGGCCCGTAGGCACCTGAAAGCGGGCAACCGCGACAAGGCAAAGGAGGCGTACCGCCAGGCCATCGCCATAGACGGTTACCTGATGGAGGCCTATTCTGGGTATGCGTCCATGCTCGAGGAGGAAGGCAACTGGGAGGAGCTGGTGTCGGTGCTGTCCAGGGGCGCCAAGTTCTACTCCGATATCGGCCAGACCGCGGTACACCTGGAGATAACCAGGGCCCAAATCCTGATATCCAGACTTGGCAAACCGGGTGAGGGATACAAGATTTTGGAGGACCTGCTGGACGACCCGGAAGCGTTCTTCCAGGTGGTCAAGGTACTCGAGCCCCACTACAGGGAAGAGGGTGATATCCTCAAACTGCTGAAACTCAAAGAAAAGCTCGCACGTCGTCTCACCGAGGAGATGGAGCGTCTCGAGAGTAGCATGGGTGCCGGCAGAGACCGCGTGGAGAAAAAGAAGCGTGAGGCGGTTCAGAAACTGCGCGAGGATCTGGTGAGTACCCTCCTGGAACTGGCCGACTTCTACCGCAACGAGCTGGAGCGCCCCCATCAGGCTGCTAAATACCTGCACCGCATCCTTCAGTTGGATCCCGAAAACATGGCGGCCCGCAATCAGTACATTTACCACTTCAAGGAGATAGGGGACAACAAGCGTCTTGCTGAGACCATAGAGTTTCTTCTCAAGAAGTACCGTTCCAGGATCTCCACGGATGAGCAGGTCAAATTCCTGGTGGAGCTGGCGACCCTGTATCTCAAAAAATTGGGGGATCTGGAGCGTGGCACGAAGATTTTGAGGGCACTTTCGAAGATGATGCCCGACAAGTATCAGGCCCATTACGAGAAATCCCTGAAGAAGTGGCAGCAGTGGCATGAGTACCGCGAGAGGTACGAGCAGGCCATAGAGGCGACGCAGGACCCGGACGAGCGCCTGGCCAGGATGCGCCAGCTGGCCGGTATCATGCGGGAGAAGGGCCTGGACGTGAGCAGGGCAATAAGTCTTTATTCGGAGCTCCTGAACTTCTATCCAGACGATCCCGAGCTTCTGGAAGGGATGGAGGAACTCTTGGAGCGTGAAGGAAACTGGGAGGAATTATACCGCCTTCAGACCAAGAAACTGGCAGGCGCCACCCCTGAGCAGGCGGAGGAGATCCTCTCAGCCATGCTGGAGATCCAGGAGGAGAAGATAGGCGAGCCGCGGGAGATAAGGAAGATAGCTCATTCCCTGCTCAAGATGATGCCCCAGGACGAGAGAGCGGCCAAGGCCTACGTGCGTGCCCTGGAGGAGCTGGAAGACTGGAAAAACCTGGCCAGATCCCTGGAGAAGCTGGCACTGATCCTTACTGCCGACGACGAACGCGAGGACACCCTAAAGAAAGCTGCCAGGATATACGAGTACGAGCTCGGGGACAGGGACAACGCACTGCGTATATGGCTTTACCTGCACCAGGAGGGTTATGGCGATCCTGCGGAAGTAGTGACCAAGATACTCGATCTGTACGAGGCTCTGGACCAGCCGGACAACGAGGCAAAATTCCTGGACGAGTTGCTGTCCGTGGGACTGTGGCCCGATGACGACCGAGAGACTGCGGAACTGTGGGGCAGGCTGGCCAGGCTCTACGAGTCCCGACTCGGAGACAGTGAGCGGGCCTACAGCGCTTGGATGCATTACCTGGACATACTTCCAGATAGCAAGGACGCCCTAGTCAAGGCGGTCGGTCTGGCATATTCCCTGGAGCGCTGGGACGATCTGACGGATCTGCTATCACAGCAGATTCGCATGGCTTCGGACAAAAACCAGAAGATGACCCTTACTTTGCGTCTTGCGGACATCTACCAGTACCAGCTGGGGGATCTCGAAGAAGCAGTTACCTTGCTGGCCCGGGTCTACAAGTCCGGTCTCGATCCCGAAATACGGGAACGCCTCATTGAACTATATCTCGAGATAGACGAGCCCGAGCATGCCATAGAACTTCTGGCCCAGGCAGCCAAGGCCTCTGACGAGAAGATTCCATATCTCCTCAGAATGGCGGAGATCTATATCGACGCAATGGATGACCTGGAGTCGGCCACCCGCATATATGACCGCATACTCCAGATAGATCCCGACAACATCGATGTCCTCAAATCCCAGTTGCGTCTTCTCGAGGAACAGGGCGACTGGGAGAGAGTGGTGGCAAGCATCAGAAAGATCATCGATCACCTCGATGATCCTGGTGAGCAGATGGAGCTGGCCCTGAAGAACGGACGGATCTACGAGCAGGAGCTGGATGATGCCGCCAGGGCCTTCGACTGGTATCTGCGGGTGTTCGAGATGGATAGATCCAGCGAGCACCTGGCTAACCTGGAGAGGGTGGCCGAGGGCGATAGTACCCTGGAGGAACGTCTCCTGGTGGTCTACCGCTCCATACTTGACAGACAGTACGATCCACCGGTGTATTCCAGGGCTCTTTCCCTGCTGGAGGACGGGGAGCGCTGGCAGGAGGCTTTCCAGCTGGCAGCGAAACTGGCTGTCGTTCATACGGATGTGCCGTCGCTATTGGATGATGCGGAGCGAATCTCTGAACAGTTCGAACAGGGTAGTAGCGAACTGGTATCGCTGTTCGAGCGTGTCATCAACGTGCTGCACGACAAGATTACCAAGGCCGAACTGCTGGTACGTCTGGCGGGTATCGTGGAGAATAGGCTTGGTGATCCTGCCGGAGCGCTGAACAGGTACGAGAGGGCATTCAGGGAGGATCCCTGGAGAGAGGATCTTCTGGAGGAAATAGAACGCCTGGCCATCAGGGCCAAGCAGTGGGACGTCCTCTACGCAGTACAGGCCATAAGACTGGCCCGTATGGATGACGTGGCCGAACGTTTCGATTATCTCCTCAGCATGGCCGAGGTGGTGGAATCAGGGGCAGGGGACAAAATCAGGGCCTTCAGGATGTATCTGAGGGCCTTTCTAATAGAACCGTCCAGCGATGAGGTGCATGACAAACTGTGGAAGTTGGCCCGCGCCATAGGAACCTATCCAGAGGAGGCACGTTTCCCCAGAGCCATAGAGCCGGACGTGTTCTTGAAGGGGGGCCTCATCGCACTGAAGCGCGGCAGGCGGGGTCAGTCAGTAGGTGCTAAGTCTCCTGAAGTCACCATGGAACTCGATGATGGTGAGATGGAGATAGTGGAGGACGGTATCCAGCCAGTGGACGATGATATGGTGGTACTGGACGAGGCCGACATCGTGGAGGAATTCACTTCTCCGGTGGAGCGTCTTGCCGTGGGGGATCTCATGGAGGCCCGCAAGGACTCCACCAGGACTGGCGTTACCCAGGAGGAGATCCTGGAGGATTACGGATCCGACATGTTCGAAAATCCGGCGGCATGGAGTGGCCGTGAGCTCCCACCAGCTGCTACCGCGTGGGAGGAATATGCCCGCGCCTACGCAATGTTGCCCTATGCTGACGAGTACGAGCACGCCGAACACCTTTTGGAGATTGCACGCATATGGAAGGAGGGGGCAGAAGATCCGAGCAGAACTCTGCGCACTTACCAA
This sequence comes from Polyangiaceae bacterium, assembly GCA_027013865.1. Taxonomy (GTDB): domain Bacteria; phylum Myxococcota_A; class Polyangia; order HGW-17; family JALWFW01; genus JALWFW01. The sequence continues at coordinate 5,178 of JALWFW010000172.1, forward strand.
AGAGCGCATCTCGTGCTTCCCCAGGACGAGGACATACGCGAATCGATGATCAGTCTGGCCCGCGAGTTGGGGCGTGTGGACGAGACCGCCAAGGTCGTCTTCACCGCTGCCCGTCATTCCGATGAGAATCCCCAGTTGGCCTCGGATCTCTTCCGCATAGCAGGTCATCTCTATGAAGAGGTTTCAGCACTTAACGAGGCCGAGGCTTCATACAGAGAGGTGCTGGACATCGTTCAGCATGACGACGATGCCTATGAGGGACTACGCAGGATCTATACTGCCCGAGAAGACTGGGAAGCGCTGTCCCAGTTGGAGGAGTGGAAGCTCAAGATAGAGGACGAGAACTGGAGTCTTGAGGAAAAAAGTCAGAAGTTACGCACACTTGCAGAGATATTCGATACTCGTATAGATGATGCCGAGCGCGCCCTGGAATGGTGGTGGCGCTATCTTGAGCTGGAGACGGACGACACGGAGGCCCTGATGGCTGCCCTGAGGCGTGCACGTCAGACGAAGGCCTGGTCCAAGGCGTCGGAGGCGCTTGAGCATCTGGCAGAACTCACTGATTCCGAGGCGGAGCGCATCAAGTATCTGAAGGAGAGGGCGAAGATCCTGGAGGAAGAGCTGGAACTACCGGATCAGGCCATTGGAGTCTGGCGTCAGATTCTCGAGATGGACGAGCACGACCAGGATGCTCTGATTGCCCTTGATAGGCTGTATTCGGCACACGAGCTCCTGTCCGATCTGGAGGAGATCCTATCCCTTCGCATGGACATAACCGAGGGGGATCAGCGTATCAGGCTGATGGAGCGCAAGGCACGCGTACTCGAGGACCTGATCAGGGACCAGGAGGCAGCCCAACTTTACGAAGAGCTTTACAGTCTGACCTCGGATCCCTCCTTTGCGTTGAAGGCATCGGACTTGTACATGGAATCAGGCAATCCGGAGCGCAGCATCCGCATAGTCAAGGGTATGCTAGAGCAGGATCCATCCCGCTATTCCAGGAGTGAGCAGGGAGACATGTGGGTAGGGCTGGCCCGGCTGCAGATAAAGGCCTTGGATGAGCGTGACGAGGGAATGAAATCCCTGGAGAAGGCCCTGGAGATCGATCCAGAGAACATCAGTGCCCTGACTCTTCTGGCTGAGCTGGCAAAGGAGAAGGGGGACGACGAACGATTTGCCGAACTGCAGGAACGTATCGGCGCCCTGTCTGACGATGATTCCGAGAGTGCAGCCGCCTTCTTCGTGGCAGCCACCACCTGGTTGGGCATGGAACGCAAGGACGAGGCCCTCAAGGCTCTGGTGGAGGTGCTCAGACGCAATCCCGAACACACAGAGGCACTCGTGGAACTCCAGAAACTGTATGAAGAGCGCCATGTGTGGGACAAGGCCATAAAAATAATCCTGAAACGCGCGGAATTGGCTTTCTCCAATGAGGACAAGTCGGCTTTGTACACCCGTGCTGGTCAACTTTATCTCACGGAGATCGATGACGAGGATTCAGCCTACGGATACTTTGCCAGGGCTCTCGAGCTCGACCCCGACAATGTACAGGCCATATCGGCCCAGGCGGACTTGGCAGAGAAACGTGGCGAGTGGGAGGAGGCCTCCAGGCTTCTAGAGGCAGCACTCACAAAGATGAGGGATGAGCCCAAGAAGTCATCCATGTTGGCCCGCAGGTATGCCAAACTCATGATGCATCTGGGACGTCTGGACGATGCCATCGTCCTTTTGCAGGAACTCGAGCGCCGCCATCCATCGAGTTTCTTCATAAAGCTTACCCTAGGCGAGATACGTTATGAGACCAGAAGATGGAGGGAGGCTTCCAAGATACTGTCCTCCCTAGTGCGTCTGAGCGAGGCCGAGGAGCATCCCGAGGAGCTGTCGAGGGCACTTTATCTGGCCGGAGAGGCCGAGATGCAGCAGAAGAAGGTCACCAGTGCAGTGGAGCTCTGGAAGAAGGCCGTGGATCTAGATCCTCGCAACGAGCAGGCTATAGATGCCCTGGTGCAGTATCATAAGGAGAGGGGTGAGGCCGAGGCCGCAGTGGAGTACCTAGAGCTCAAGGGCGAGCTTTTGCCTCCAGGGGAAAGATTCGGTCACTACCTGAACCTCGGAGAATTGTACGCCTCGCAGGTGGGACGTGAAGAGGAGGCCCTTTCAGCATATCTCACGGCCCTAAGAGAGGGAGGTGCTGAGCGCATACCAGTGGATGCTCTGGAAAAAGCCTTTGATTACGCTAAGTTATTTGACAGACACGAGGAGATGATAGAACTGGGGGCTGCCATACTCTCCAGGCTGGAAGACGAGGCTGCGAGGATTCCGCTACTCATAGAGGTGGGTCGCCTGGCAGTTGACTACGGCCATTATGACAGTGCCAGGACATGGCTCGAGGAGGCATACAAACGTTCTCCCCTCCGTGAAGATGTGGTGATGAGTCTGGCCCAGATCTATTTCGGAGAGGAGCGTTACCAGGATGTAGTGAGAATCCTCGGCGACTTCTTCCAAAAGCGTATAAAGCACGATCCGTCGCTGTTCAAATATCATGGTCTTGCACTCATGCATCTCGGCAAGCAGGACGAGGCCGAGAAGGTACTAAGGGAGGCCGTGGAGGCCTCTCCCGGAGACGTCAAGGTCATACGCGGACTCATCAGTCTCGTGCCCGATGACAGTGAGGATGCCGTCAGGTTTAGGGAGATGCTCCTAGATGCCGATCCCACGGACGAGGATGCCATTCGCTTCCTGGCCGATTATCACAAGGGTGATGCCCGTCTGACATACCTCCAGGCCCTGGAGTTAGTGGGCAGGATTTCGGAAGAGGAACAGGCACTACTCGATAGGGTACGTTCCCGCCTGTCTGATCCGGATCTCTCCTTCAAAGGACGTCTGGACGATGCAATGAGGGACATGATCATAGGTCCGCAAAAAGACACCATCTCACCTGTGGACGAGTTATTCGAAATAGTATGGGAGGCCGCACCCTCCATACTTCAGGGCGATCTAGCATCTTTGGGCCTGTCCAAGGAAAATCGTGTTTCTCCGGTGGACAAGAGTGTGTACGGCAGGGTATACGGCGCGGTGTCTAGGGCTCTTGGAACCCGTCGTGGCGCTCTGTATTTCTCTTCTGACTTTAGCGGCATATCAGTAATTGCCCAGGCTCCACCAATCGTGCTGGTGGGCGGAGATTTGGCTTCTGTGTCTCCAGTGATGATACGCTTCTTGCTTGCAAGGGCCATGGAGCAGACTCAGCCTGCGTATCTGTTCGCAGCAGGACTCACCCCCGAAGACTTCAACACCTTCTTCATGGGGCTGGTTAGGGCGTTTCATCCCAAGTACTCCAACCGAACCCTCAGGGCTTCGGAGCCAGTGGATCAGAAGGCATCGTTCTTCCGTAAGCAGATTCCCATAAGGGTGTCCAAGCGTCTCACGGAATTTTTCGATACCCACAGGGATCTGCAGTTCAGTTCGGGTCAGTGGCGTAAGGCCGTGTGGACCGTGGCCCACAAGTTTGGACATCTCCTGGCCGGTGATCTACGTGAGACCCTCGGAACCATACACTTCGAGGAGACAGGAGAGCCACTTCCTGATACGGATTCCCTCAAACTCATTATAAGGAAGGTGCCGGAACTCAAGGAAGTCCTGAGATTCCACCTTTCACCTGCGCACCGCACCATCCGGGAGCGCCTCGGATATGCGTCGATACTGGAGGATGCATATGGGCAGGAATAAATCTCGGAATAGGAAGGCAAAGAAAAAAAAGTCACAGGCTTCCCGGAATTCGCCTGCACCATCAGGAATGCTCATGGGTATGCGGAGCGGGTTCCGTAAAGGGGCCCGGGCAGTCGCTGGGGCTGAGAAGGCTCCTGCGTGGTTGGATTGGCTGCTCACGGTTGCCCTGGTGCTTTTGGTGGCCTACATCGTGTACAGACGATTTCTCTGATGAGTGACCATTCCTCTGAAAATCAAAGGAATGAAGAATTGATACAGAAAGGGGAGTCTTCATTGCAGAACACCGATTCTGCAGGTGCTCGTCGTGTGTCATATGGTGCCTTGAGAACTGGCACGACACTGTTCTTTCTTTCAGAGATTCAGATCATAGGTGGGGTACTGCTCTGGCTCACTTCTCCATATCCCCTGAAGGCCAGAATCATCTCATTGCTCTGGGGGTTCAATCTTACGCTCCTGTTGCTCTTGCTGTTCGCGGTACTCAGTGGAGAGTCGTTCCTCATGGAACGGTTTGGCTTTCTCCGCCCTTTCAGACACTATCTTCTTTCAGTATCTTCCTTTCTTATGGCAGTTTTCACTGCTGCTGCTGCACTGCTATCGGCTCCATGGGTGGAAGCGCCCAGACCATGGACGCTTCTGATAAGTACGGCTGTGGTGGGTGCAGGTAATCTGGTGTTGGGACCACTCGTGTTTGGGCACAGCGTCGATGATGGAAACAGAACCCTGCGTATGCAGCCCAGAATATTTTTATGGATCGCTTCGCTTATCCTTTTCGTCGTCGGCACCCTCATTCTTCAGGGCTGGTACTCCTCCTTTCGGCAGCGAATAACGGATCGTGCCAGTGTTTTGGCCTTACTGCTCGACGGGCAGGATGCATCCCGCAGCAGCCGTCTGGCCCGTTCCATGGATGCTTCATCGGGATACATGCCCATACTCAAAGGAAATGCCTATGGCCTGAGAAGGCTTCCGGTATGGGCAAGGCACATTCTGCGTACCAGCTCTTCAGGTGTTTTTATCGTTCCAGGGATGAGGTCAGGTGTGGTCTTCAAGAAACGGGCCGGCGTGGTACGGGCATTCGTGTTTCCGGTGCATCCTCCACCAATTCTCCCCATTCCCATGGTTCTATCCCTTCTGGGGGTACTCCTCCTTTCAGTTGTGGGTATGGTGCTACTGGTACAGGGGATGAGCGTTGCCATAAGACGTCTGGAATACTACCTGAGGGCGCTGTCTTCGGGTCTACTCGATGAGGAAGTGCAGGCTCCACAGGGAATGGACGAGTTTTCCAGGATGCTGGCCGTGGTGGAAGGCCTTAGAAAGATCCTCAGGGAGCATCTTTCAGGAAATGAACGTTCTGCACGCCATCTGAGAGAGCTGGTTGACGAACGTACGGAGGCGCTCACCGAAGTGCGGCGTGATCTTAGGGAGGCACTGGAGGATCTGCGCGAGACCCAGCAGCGTCTCCTGGTGATGGAACGGCTGGCAGCCGTGGGGCGTCTGGTGAGCAACCTCGCTCATGAGCTCAACAATCCCATGAATGCCCTCGAAAATGCCCTTATCCCACTGCGTGAGACAGTGATGGAGTGTTCTGGTCTTCCTGATGATGTCAGGGAAGACATAGCCTCTATGCTCTCCATAATGATGCGGAGTGTGGAGCGTATTCGGTCGCTGGTGGACAGTCTCTCCCGTGGTATGCGTCTTCCTGCAGGTGAACGCATTGCTGTTTCACTGCCCGAGGTGATACAGGCGTCTTTGTCCATGACCGCACATCTCATGAAGGACGTCACGGTGAGCGCCAGATACGAGAACCTGTGTGTGAGGGCCCATCCGGGACCGCTGGAGCAGGTGTTCACCAATCTCCTGGTCAATGCCGTGCAGGCCATGGATGCCGGTAGTCATGAGCGTAAGCTGGATATTCTCCTGGAACGTGAAGGGAATGAAGCCGTGGTGAGGGTCAGGGATACAGGAACCGGCATACCCGAGGAGGTACGTGGTAAGGTATTCGAGCCCTTCATTACCACCAAGGATGCCGGTCACGGTACTGGCCTGGGGCTGTCCATCGTTCACAATATAGTTTCGAGGTATGATGGTACGGTCTTCATAGAGGACACCGGACCCGGCGGTACCACCGTTGCAGTGCGTTTCCCCATTGAAGGAGAATGTGATGGCCAAGGCAGCCATGTGGACAAGAATTCTTAGATCTCATCCGGTGTTGGTGACCATGGCCATCGTCTTGGCCGTGATGTACGGAACCGTAGTGCTGGCAGGAATGGGGATTCTGGTTCCCGAACGCATGAGCATCTTTGGGGCATTCGGTACAGGATTCGTTTTCACACTGGTAGGCGATCTCCTGGGTATCTTACTTCGAAAGAAAATATTTGCCGAACTATTGGAGGAGGGATTCACAGTCCTGCAAGACTCGTCTATCAGGGTGAGTCCTTCCGATGCCCGGAGGGTGGAGGAGGAAGCCCGTCTTGCAACGGATTTGACGGTTTCACTCATCCGTGTGTTCACCCGTCGCGTCATCGTACTGTCTACGGTGCTCGTGGCTCTGTCCATACATAGTATCACTCTCATGTGGGCATATGTGGCCGTCATGCTGCTGGCCGTGGTGCCGGCCTTCGTCTTCCACTGGAGGGTTCCTGAGATGCAACGCAGACTTCTCGAGCACATGGGCCGGTTTTCAGAGGTAGAGGACGACCTGGTGGACGCTGGCCCTCTTGCTTCGGTCGCAGGAGGAGCCTCTTA
>JALWFW010000173.1 GCA_027013865.1 Polyangiaceae bacterium
GTTTTTGTATAAAGTAAGCGTGACTGTCCTGGTTTGTCCTTCCGCCCGTGCCGTAATTACATGAACGCTGGAACCTTCGGGCATGGAAACCTCCAGGGAGAAGGTGCCATCTTCGGATACGTTCACGCGGCTGCCGTCTACGGTGACATCGGCTCCGGGGGTAGTGATTCCGGTTATGCGGACGGAGGCCTCCACTGCGAGGGGCATGGAAACCGTGCTGCCGTCCTGTTCGAACACCACGGAAGAGGAGATTCCGGGGCTAGTAGCGCTGTTGTTTACCACTGCTCCGATGCGCGGGGCAAAGGCAGCCGGTTCCTTGGAAGTAGCCCTCAGAACGTCTTCCGGTGCGTTGTGGCGTGCCGGAACCGTCTCTCCCAGCCATTTCATGTGTTTGCCCATCTCATAAGGCAGAGGCTCGTCGAATGGCAGTGTGATGAACACGTCGTGCTCCCAGGGGGAGGGCATGCCTGGAGGTGGCACGACTTCCCTTGAGCGGGCAATGAAATGCCAGGAACCGTCAGGCATGGCGTAGCCCATCTCTGCCAGGAAGGTGCGTCCTTCAGAGGGAACAGGGATATACCACCAGCCTGCCAGCTCGTTGACTTCATAGGTATATACTGCCCGTGAGTTTGCTCCGTCGAACCGTATGCCGGTTACGTCGTGCAGGCGTATCGTGAGTCTTCCGCCAGAGGCTCGTCCTGCTCCGTCCCTTACATCCTGTGGAATGTCCCAGTATACCAGCATCCACCTGGGATCTCTGGGCATGAGCATGACCCTGGGGGTGCCGTAGGTCTGGGGAAGGGGGGGGAGCTCGCTGTCCACGTCTCTGAGCTGCTCTGGAGTGAGTATCTGGGCCCTGAACATGATGGGCAGCTCCTGGTAGCGCAGTGAACTCATATCCTGCCGGGCCTTGGCCTCAGGATCTGCCGGGGACGCTGGATCGTGCTCTCCAGTCCGTGACACGTGGACATTTTCAGGATTGACGGCCTCTGAGGTGCCGGTTTCAGGAGAAAATTCTTTGGAAGTGTTTTTTTTCGACACTGAAACGGAGGCAGATGTGTTGCCGGCTTTATCGGTGGATGTCTCTGAAACCTGGCTGTCCGATTTTTCCGGCTGTTTTGAGTCACTTGCGTCGGTATCGATGCCCAGGGCTTTGAGAATACCAGTCTTGCGGGTTTTTATGGGTGGGTATTCGTTTGCATTCTCGATGAAATCCCTGACCCTGGAATGGATTTCTTCACCTTTCTCCCTGGCGAAAGACATAATCTTGTCTATGAGTTGAGTCTTCGTCAGTCTGGAGAAACCATTGATCCCCAACTTTCTGGCGAGTACCAGGAGCTCACTTTTTTTCATGATTTCGAGATCCTTCCTTTCCGGCATACTTACCTCCTGCTCCGGTGCAACCCGCAGGAGCCCGGCATAGCTTTTTGACAGACCGGGACGTTCTTTGTGCAGAAAAGTCTGTACGTACGCTTCACCATTACAAGGAGCAGTCTTCTTTATAATGAGGGATGGCCTGCTGGCAATACCCAAAACGCGGGAATATGAAAAAACGTGGGTGTTGGGAGTGGAGTTGGGTATGGCAACTGGCTATTTAGCGTCCGATCCATGGAATATCAACAATTCATTGACATGGGCAGATGTGCTGGCAAGGTATTGTCTGCACGTCTTTATCCGATGCCATGAGTGACTTCGATTTCTACACACCCGACGAGCTGGAACCAGAGCCTGAGCAGAGGAAATCCTGGCCTGACGAACCTGTTTATATGCAGCAACCAGTGTATTCACCGTCTGTGGAACCGGAGCCCGACAGCATCACTTCATGGGCGAGACATCACTGGAAGGGCATCATGGTGGTGACCGTGGCTCTTGGTTATCTCCTGACTTTTACTGCCATCCGGGACAATTTGGCCCTGATATTCTCTCTAGCATCGGAGGATGCCAAGGGTGGTGATAAAAAGTCCAATAAAATTAAAGAGATAGAGCTCAAACCGGGTAAGGGAGCAAACAGGGCAGGACTTTTCTCTTTTGGTCCTTCAGCATCGGTGACAGGCGATTACCAGGAGGAGATAGAGCGTGCACTTCTCAAGGCCGTCACAGTGAAAGGCACTTTGAAACGGGGCGAACGGGTCATCAAGGCCATGTCCAGAAACGGACTGTCCAGACGTGAGGCCGAAAGGATAATCGCTGCATTCGAAAGCAGGGGCGTATTTCACTTTCGCCGTGCCCAGCCCGGTAACTCGTTTCTGATACGAATGAGCCCTGAAGGCGACAGAGCGTATTACGTCGAATATCATTTTGGCCCCCGTATTACTCTGGTGGCCTCCAGGAAACGGGGCGGATTCGATGTCCGCAGGGTGGTCAAACCGATGAGTACACGCCTTTTGGGGGTGGTCATGGTAATCACGAGGGGAGGCCTCGCTGCGGCAGCCAGGCAAGCAGATCAGGACCCTGCGTTGGCTTCCAAACTGGGAGTCCTCATCGAAGACGAGATTCCTCTTACCCGACTTTCTGCAGGGGACAGGTTCGAGTTCCTGGTGGAACGTACCTACATTGGAGGCAAGCCTTCCGGTTACGGCAGGATACTCGCTGCATACATACACACCCGGGTAAAGGGGGATTACGAGATCTTCTACTTCGTGCAAAAGGGGGAAGGAGGCGGTTACTACACCGCCGACGGACTCGGATTTTTCAGGGTATTCCTGGACAGACCAGTAGACGGAGAGGTCCCTGCAGATGCGGATCCCTATCATTCAGATGGCGTCATATTCCCGGCAGGACGTGGTGCTGTGGTGAAAAGTGTGGGCCGCGGGCGCGTGAAGTGGATTGGATGGAAGAAAACCCGCGGCAGGATGGTGGTGATAGAGCATCCCGCAGGTTACGAGACAGCCTATTATTATCTCAGCCGTACGGCTCACCTGAAGGTGGGTGATTCGGTGGAGAAGCGGACCGTGCTGGGACGTGCAGGCGCCCCTGTGATGAATCCTGCCCTCACAGGAGCGGGATTTTCAGCCAGACACGGCGGCAGGTACATGACTCCACTGGAACTGGCCAAAATCAGGGAAAAATCCATGGAACCCGTCAACTTCCCTGCTTTCAGACAGGCTGTTGCAGCCTATCGCACCTATCTCGACCCCCTCAGGAAGAAATCTGCCAGCTCGTGGCAACGCATAAAGTCACCCCATATCCCCGGGGTGAAGCCGTGGGACAGGGTGAAAAAGTCCCGTGGCCGCAGACGGTCTGCCCGTCCCCGCTGAACCGTCATTTTCCAGACTATAAAAATGTTCAATTATTACAAATGGTTATGCGTTAAAATCCATTGTGAATTCTTGGATTTACGGTGGGTTCTGACTCTTGGAGTGAGTGCTGCCGTCAGTCAGCAGGGAATTCCCTAGCAAGCTTTTCTTGCCATTCATCGGCCACTGTACTGACGGTGTTGAGCATGTCTACGAATTCCTCGTAATCGAATGCCTCGAGCCCACGGAAGGCACGGACGTAGATCAAATCCGTGCGTGAGTCGATGGCAAAGGATGCATTGGCAGTGGCGAGAAGATTGAGTTCCAGGAGCTTGCGGAACAGTTGGAGTTGACTCTTGGACGGGACTTTCATGATG
>JALWFW010000174.1 GCA_027013865.1 Polyangiaceae bacterium
GTACTGCTGAGACTGGTCTCCTGCGGAAGGGGCAGCTGGATTCCAGTTGCCGCTGGAGTCGTAATAACCGGAAGGCGCTTCTTCTTCCACTGCACCTTCTTCCAGTTCCAGCCCACCTGACAGTTCCTCGTCGCTGATGGGAGACGGTGCAGTCAGAGAATACTCGTGTTCCTGGGATATCTCGCCTGCCACGGACATGGTATTGCGTTTGGAACCGTCTTCTGGTGCCAGTTGTTCACCTTCTTCTTCGATTATGATGTCGTCATCGTCGAGAAGTTCTATCTCTTCCTCTTCTTCTGCATCATCCACCATGGAGGGAAGAGAGGACAGCATGTCTGCCGTTATGTGGCTGTAGCGTTCCCTGCGCTGCAGTTCTTCACCATATTCCTTGGCGAACTGCTGTTTTATGTAAGCGGCTAGTTTGGTCGAATTCCAGCGCTGCCCGATTTCATAGGATACTCTGGTGAGCTCCATGGCGAACTCTTCGCAGCTCTGATAGCGTTCATCGCGGTCGAAGGCCAGGGCCTTCATCACCACCTCTTCCACTGCAGGTGGGACGTCTGGGTTGAATTGGGAGGGAACAGGGTAGTTGCCATCCAGAATTTTTCGCAGCGTGTCCAGGTCGTTAGGCTCATAGAAAAGCCGCTCTTTTGCCAGAAGTTCCCAGAAAACCACACCCAGGGAGAATATGTCTGAACGTCCATCGAGTTCTTTGCCCTTGAGCTGTTCAGGGGTCATGTAGGAAAATTTACCCTTTACGATGCCAGCCTGGGTTTTAGTGGAACGTTCTTTGGCCTTGGCTATACCGAAGTCGATGACTTTCACCCGGCCTTCATAGGATACGAGTATGTTGGCAGGGGTCACGTCCCTGTGGACCAGGTTTAGGGGATTGCCGTCGCTATCAGTCAGGGAATGTGCATGATCGAGTCCTTCGGCAGCCTGCCTTATGATATAGAGGATGGCAGGTAGTGGAAGGCTTTCGTCCCGTTCCCACAGGGTGCGTTCTATGTACTTGAGATCCCGGCCGGGTATGTATTCCATTACCTGGAAGAATTCACCACCGTACTCACCGAAGTCGTATATCTGGGCAACATTGGAGTGCTGAAGGCGTGAGGCAATACGTGCCTCGTCAATGAACATGGTTATGAAGTTCATGTCCTCGCTGATGTGGGGGAGGATTTTCTTGATGGCGACGATTTTTTCGAATCCTTCAGCACCAAAGGACTTTGCATAGTATATCTCTGCCATTCCGCCCACGTTAAGGCGTTCGAGCATAACATACTTACCGAATCTGGTAGGCAGCTTCACTCTGGATATAATAACACCTCCCCAATACTATATGGAGTACCGCGCTTTTGTAACGCGGTCAAGAAAGCTCTTTAACTGCCTGAAATGCCAGCATTATTTATATCGTGTCAGTAAAGTTTTCCAAGTCTCTATTCCGGTGGTGTGGACAGATGTCAGTAAATGGTGGAAATGAAAGCTGGCATAATAAAAAATCTTGTTATTACAAATAGTTATAATATTTTCTTGTGTTCGGGAAGTTTTTTACTTTAATGCTTCATCAAGGAGGCACGGACATGGAAGTGAGTCTCAGTACACATCCGCACAAGGTGTTGTCCATTATTCTTGCAGGAGGTGTAGGTTCTAGGCTCTATCCTCTTACAGCAGACAGGGCCAAGCCAGCCGTTCCCATTGGAGGACGTTACCGTCTCATAGACATCGTGCTTTCGAACTTCGTAAATTCTGGGATATACAAGATCAAAGTACTCACACAGTACAAGAGTGACTCCCTGAACAAGCACATATACCGCGGCTGGCATGTACCTTCGTTTCTGGGACACTACGTGGAGCCAGTTCCTGCCCAGCAGCGTCTTGGTTCGGAGTGGTTTCGCGGATCTGCGGATGCAGTGTATCAGAGTCTCAATGTCCTGATAGACGACATGCCCGACTATGTATGTGTGTTCGGTGGCGATCACATCTATAAAATGGATGTACGCCACATGTTGGAATTTCACATAACGGCCTCTGCGGATCTCACAGTTGCCGCCATTCCCGTACCAACCAGCGAGGCCAGTGCATTTGGTGTCATAGAGGTGGACGAGAGCTGGCGCATGGTTGGTTTCGAGGAGAAGCCCGCACAGCCCAAAGAAATGCCAGGGAGGCCCGGATGGTCACTGGTGTCCATGGGTAATTACATATTCGATCCCCTCTCCCTCATATCGGAACTGACACGTGATGCCGAGAATGAGGAGAGTGCTCACGATTTCGGCAAGAACATAATTCCGGGTATGTTGGACAATTATCGGGTGTTCGTCTACGACTTCTCCCAGAACATGGTTCCAGGTCAATCCAAGAGGGAGCGTGGTTACTGGCGTGACGTGGGGACCATTGCCAGTTATTTCGAGGCAAACATGGACCTGGTGAGCGTCAATCCCGTGTTCGACCTGTACAACACCAACTGGCCCATCCACACGTGGATGCCTACCATGCCACCAGCCAAGTTCGTATTCTCCGATGGTCCCAGAATGGGCGTTGCCACCAACTCCCTGGTCTCCGAAGGATGCATCATCTCCGGTGGCCGAATAGACAGATCCATTCTTTCACCAAAGGTGCGTATCAACTCCTATTCCCACGTCGAGGAGTGCATCCTGTTCGAAGGCGTAGAGGTGGGACGTTCTGCTAGGTTGCGCAGAGTCATCGTGGACAAGGGCGTGAGGATTCCCGCTGGTGAGGAAATAGGTTACGACATCGAAAGAGACAGACAGCGTTTCACGGTAACACCAGAGGACATAGTAGTGATTCCAAAGGGTTACGTGTTTTGAGCTTTCTATAGAGATTTCAGGTAGGCCCGGACCGTATCCAGACGCATGCGGGCATCGTCGAGCACAGCAGAATCAGGAGGGGTATCAGGACATCCAAGGGCCCTGTAGGTCATGGTGAGCATGTCCAGTACGCGTTTGAGTTTTGGAAGGGCCCATGACTGGTCCATGAGTGGGTCGGTTGCTCCGATACGTGACATCACTGCAAAGCGCAGTTCGCTGGTCTTGCTGGAGCACAGCCGCTGGGGTGATGCCAGGGTTTTGTCCAGCATGGAAACGATGGCATTGATCTCACTGATGTGGGATCTGTCGAAAACTCTGGCACTGTGGGGTATCCGGGAAGGTATTCGAGGTGACGTAACTACTGGCAGAACAGGCATACTGAATATCAGCCACCCATCGTCAGAGGAAGGCTGAGAAGAGCATGCCCCTGCCAGCATGATGTGAAATAAAATAGCCGAAGTGATCAGAAACCTCATAACCCTCTGAAATGACTGAATTATTTTATATGGAGATCGGTTTTTGTAAGCCATGGGAGGCAAACAGGGAAAATAAAAAAGGGGGCTTTCGCCCCCATCTGTCGGAGCGAGAGGATTTGAACCTCCGACCCCTTGACCCCCAGTCAAGTGCGCTAACCAGACTGCGCTACGCTCCGATGCGCTCTTGCGCCATCAACGGGTGTGTGTATACATCTTGGGCAACTTCGAGTCAAGAATTTTTTGAACATATTTCGGCAGGTTGTGGGACTTCGCTCCCTTGGCCTCTCAAGCGCTTGAAAAAAAACAGGAATGGGAGAAAATCTCGGGCACCTGCACCGTAGGGCCTGCATCTTTTTGGAGGTGATCTGATGAATATAATCATGCTGTCCATGATCATGATGACGGTCGTGGCTCCAAGACCCATGACTGCCAGTGATCTCGTCAACGTGAAGGCTATCGGAGGCTTCGATGTCCATGCCGGTTGGGTCTATTACACCCTCACCACCTACTCCACCAAAGACAACAAGTCACATCCACGTATATGGATGGCACCCTTGGACGGCAAACTGAAACCCGTTCCCTTCACGGCCTCGGGGCGAGTTGCGTGGGGGCCCTCCATAAGTCCTGACGGCCGCTGGCTGGCATATCTGTCTCCCTATAAAAAGCACGTTCAGGTCTGGCTGGCACCCCTGGACGGCGGAGAGGCTCAGGTGCTCACCCGAGCGCCTTTTGATCTTTCGGGTCCCATCGAGTGGTCCCCCGATGCCCGCACCATACTGGTCAGTGCCCAGCTTCCCATCAAATGCCGCGATCTCCGGTGCGTGCGCCGTGAACTGAAAAAACGCGCCAAGCCTGGTCCCTCAGGCCTGATTTTCGATCACCTTTTCTTCCGCCACTGGAATGCCTGGCGCAACAACGACATGAATCGGATGCTCATCGTAAGTGTGCCCACCGGTCGCATGAAGCTGTTTGGCAGCGCTCCCGGAGACGTTCCCCCCGTGGCTCTAGGAAGCAGCCATGATTACGTTTTCTCTCCTGACGGCCGTAAGGTGGCCTTTGTCACCAACGCAGACAGACTGCCAGCTGCCACCACCAACAACGATATCTTCTTCCTGAACATGAAAACCGGTCAGGTGAGCAGGTTCACCACATCGAAGGGCAACGACTTCGCACCCCGGTTCTCCCCCGATGGTCGTTACATCCTTTATCTGGCAATGAAACGCCCAGGTTTCGAGGCCGACCAGACCAACATCATACTGGAGTCCACGGATCACCGTACCCGCATAAACCTCACGAAGTTCCTGGACCGCAGAGTTTATGACTTCAAGGTCTACGAAGACTGGACCGTACTGTTCAACGTGCCTGACCGAGGAAGGCTCATTCTTTATATGATTCCTGGTAAAAAAGTGCGTAACATGCTGAAATTAAAGGGGAAACGCCTTGATTCATCCTTGCGCCGCGCTCTGGTGAAAGTCACGAGCGATACGTTCATCACGGATTTCGAACGCATCGGCAGGAATCGCTATCTGGTCAAGGATCAGTACATAGATCGTCCTGCAGAGCTCTATGTGATGGGTCCGCGCAGGGTGGTGCGTCCCACAGCCGCCACTCCAAAGAACATACGGTCCCAGGGCCTTGGAGCCATTGCCATATCCCGCGCAAATGACGCACTCATGAAGAACCTGGCCATGGGGAAGGTGAAGGAAATCTGGTTCACAGGAGCCCATGGTGACAAGGTCCACATGCTGGCCCTGCTTCCTCCGAACTACGTGAAGGGCAGACGCTATCCTGCCATCATGCTGATTCATGGAGGTCCACAGGGATTTTTCGGATTCGACTTCCATCCCAGGTGGTGTGCCCAGATGTTTGCGGCTCCTGGTTATGCGGTATTCATGGTGAACTTCCACGGTTCAGTGGGTTATGGCCAGAAATTCACGGATTCCATATCCGGTGACTGGGGTGGTGCCCCGTACCAGGACATCATGAAGGCCACTGACATAGCCGAAAAGGAGCCCTACGTTAAACCCGGCTCCATGTGTGCAGCAGGAGCGTCCTACGGCGGTTACATGATAGACTGGATCGGCGGTCATACCAGCCGCTACAAGTGCCTGATCACCCATTCCGGTGTATTCAACCTGGAATCCATGTACGGTTCCACCGAGGAGCTGTGGTTCCCCCAGTGGGAGCTTCGCGGAACACCGTGGCAAAACCGCAGTCTCTATGAAAAATGGTCACCCCACCGTTACGTCCAGAACTGGAAGACCCCGACACTCATCGTGCACGGTGCCTATGACTTTCGTGTCACCGTGGATCAAAGCATGCAGCTGTTCACTTCCTTGAAGCGTCTTGGAGTTACGGCCGAATTTCTTTACTTCCCCGACGAGAACCACTTTGTATTCAGGCCACGCAACCGCATCTTGTGGTGGAACACGGTCATGGGGTGGTTCAGACGATGGATCGGCAGAGGTCCGGCATGAGGTGATGTGATGCCCAAAATAGGACTGGCCTTCGATGATTCGTTCCTTCTCCATGTCGATCCCGACGGCACTCATCCAGAGTCTCCTCAGCGCATCATCACAGTTATGGAGGGGCTCAAGAGTTCTGGGTGGTGGGGCCGCATGGAGCATCTACCGTCCAGGCTGATAACGCTCGATGAGCTCGTGCGTTCCCATGATGCATCGTACGTTGAGACCTTGGCCCGTTTGCTGTCCACTGGCTCGTCGGGGTGGTTAGATCCAGATACATACTATTCTCCCCACACACGCAGGGCCGCATTCACTGCCGCAGCTGGAGTCACGGACCTGGTCAAACAGGTATGGAAACAAGAGCTGGATGCCGGTCTGGCCCTGGTCAGACCACCGGGGCATCATGCCGAGCGCGATGCTGCCATGGGATTTTGCATCATCAACAACGTGGCCGTGGCAGCAGCCAATCTTCTGGCAGCCGGGGCAAAGAAGGTGGCTGTCGTGGATTTCGACGTACATCACGGCAACGGTACACAGCACATATTCTATGACGATCCCAGGGTCCTTTATATTTCGCTTCATCAGTGGCCCCTTTATCCGGGTACGGGATGGTACGACGAGAGCGGCCGCGGCGATGGAGTGGGATTTACCGTGAACGTGCCCGTTGCTCCGTACTGCGGGGATATCGAGTGGATGAACCTCATTCATTGCGTAGTGGCTCCAGTGCTTTTGGAGTTCCGCCCCGAGGTTCTGATCTTGTCTGGCGGATTCGATGCCCACCGGCAAGATCACATATCCGCACAGCAACTTAGCGATCAGGGGATATCCGGAATCATTGGGACCCTTGTTCAGATTGCCCGCGACGCTTCTGAGGGCCGTGTGGTTATGGTGTTGGAAGGCGGTTATGTGCCGGCGGTCATCCTGCACGGAGTACGCGCCTTTCTTGGAAGTGTGGAGTCGGATACCGCTCAGTCCAGCTTGCCCCAAGATGTCCCGAATCTACCAGATTCATCACCACTGGCGTCACATTTAGCCAAGATGCTGGCGAGACATCGCGAGTTCTGGAAGGAGGTAGGCTGATGAGCAGCGACAGGGAGGACAAGAGCCTGCTCGGAAGGGCAATAGTCTACACACTTTTTTATGGCAGTGCGGCAATCTTGGCCATATGGGCTTTCGTTTCGGTCGTGCTGCAGGTATTTTGGCCTGAGAGGTTTCCACCGCCATGAAGAGATCCCTTGTAGCTCTAGGATGTTTTCTTTTGATGGCAACGACGTCGTGTTCTTCTGGTTCCACTGAGGGCAAAGGAGTGCCAGCAGGTACCTCTGAAGTCTGGAGGGACCTGCCGTCATCTTCCATCCCCGCCTGTGACGCCTATGTACGTTATGTGTGTACGTGTGCCAAGCGTCATCCTGACGTGAAGTCTCTTGTTTATGGGTGCTCTCTTGCCCGGAATATGGTACCTGAATGGAAGACGCGCGAGAAACCGGGCCGGGACGTCATCGTTCGGTCATGCATCAAGGCAGGAGAAGCCCTTGAGGATTCCGGACAGTGTGGCCCATTCGTGAGGTGATACATGAGCAGCAGAGTAGGAACCACAATAGCAGTATCCTTTGCCACGTCACTGGTGACTTCAGCAGCAGTTTTCGCTGTTTTGCAGCTTGTGGTCGCTCCGAAACTTAACAGACCCAAGACTCCTGGCACTACACAGGTGCCCAACGTCATCGGACTCAAGCCTTCGGACGCCACCACCATCCTGCAGCAGAAGCACCTTCTCCTCAAGGTGGTGGAACGGTCACCCAATCCCAAGGTGAGGGCCGGACTGATTCACTCCCAAGAACCCCTCGCCGGTTCGGTGGTGCGTTCGGGAGAGTACGTTCTCGTGAAGGTAAGCACCGGTATACCCAGGGAGAAGGTTCCACAGGTGGTGGGAATGACGTTCCAGGCAGCCAAAACAGCGCTGGAGGCCAAAGGATTCAAGGTGTCGGGCCGCGGAGTAGAGCGCCAGGACGTGCCGGCGCATCAGGTGCTCTCCCAAAAACCCGCCGCTGGGCAGAACGTGGTGAAGGGCAGCGTGGTGGAGCTCACATTTGCCAATCCGCCGTCTCTGGTTGAGATTCCCAAGTTCAAGGGCCAGTACTTCAAACGCAAGAAAATAGAGGAAGAACTTACGAAACTGGGGCTCAAGCTGGGTCGTGTGCGTCGTGTCGATAGAGCTGACACTGGTGAGGGCTACATATACTCCACCAAACCAGATTCTGGCGAGAAGGTGGCTCCCGGCACTGAGGTGAACTTCGTCATTCAGCACTACGAGGACTGACCTACGGAGCCCGGTTTTTGCACATAAGCAGAGCGACCGGCCCTATCCCATCGGTGATGACTTCATTTACATCCAGAGCACAGCGTATCAGCAGGCAGGCCCATACCGCACTTCAGCCTGTCATCTATGTGGCGTACATAGTAGCCGCAGCAGCGTCCGTATGGCGTCCCGAACCGCACTCGGTCCGGAGTGAATGGTGGTCGGCGGCACTCTCGCATCTGGTGGCGCTTCCTTTCATGCCACCCTCATCGCGCATAGCTGTGGCAGGAACCGTTGCCGTGCTTTTTGCGCTGTATTTTTATTTTCGTGAAAAATCCAGTGATTACATATGGTTAGAGCCTGTAGTCCGGATTTTTCTTCTTTCGGGTATGCTAGCATCTCCAGTATTTCTCACGATTGCTCACGAGCCCGTAAGGGCACTGTCCTTTCTTGCCGGGCTGTCAGTTCTCCTGTTCATGGAGAGAGAGGGGGTGTGGCTAGTGGCTGCCTCCTTCGTGGTGGGGGCATCTTTCCTGTGGCTCGATCCATATCTCAGACTACTAGTTGCACCGCTGTTTTTCGTGTGGGCACGCAGTTACGGCACACCATGGTTCAGGTTGGCGCCCATGGGTCTGGCTGCGGGTATTGCCCTGGGTATACCCGTAATCATGGGCCATGTCTCGTGGCATCCTGCCAGTGGTCCAGGTTGGTGGGCGTTTTATCCCGAACTTCTGGGGCCATCTCTGCGTTCCCTGGCGTCTGCGGTGTCCGGGTCGTATCCGCTGTTTTTGCTTCCTTTCGCATTTTTGGGTCTCATGGGGGAGCGTGCTCCGTGGCCAGTCTTGAGTCTGGGCCTTGGCGAGGCGGTTTATGCTCTGTGGACAATGGACACGGGCCCGTCCCGACTGGCTTTCCTCATACTGGCACTGTGGGAGCTGTCAGTTTTGGGACTCGTCAGACTGGTGGAGGACACGGATGAGTGGGCGCTGTCCCTGGCTGGGGCTGGTTCCCTTGCATTGGTGGCTGCGGCGGCAATCATTGCTCCGCTGGCGGATCACGGTCTTGTGTCATATACGTCTGCCCTTGAACTCGATGCACGCTACAGTGCGTCCGACTTTTCAGCAGACTTGGATCCCGAAGCCACCAGGATCTGGAGCAATCTTTACGGTGTAGGGCTACACCTAAGACCCTGTTCTTCAGGACACATGCCATTACACCTATCATGTGCCACGGCTGCTTATCCGGTGGGACTGTCCGTGGGTACCACCCGTGATGCATCTCCTGCTGGTGCCGTGCTTGGACGTTTCTCTCTGGTTACGTCTCCTGGTGTCATGGCTGCCAGTCTGGGAGCGTGGTCCGTGGCTATTGGGGAGTACGGGCACATCACACGTGCCATGAGGCTGGCGCGCACGTGTGGGCGAGTGGATGCGCGTGCATGGCAGTGCAGTGCTGCCGAGGCTCTGGTATGGCTGCGTCTGGGACTGGTGTCCGAAGGCGTGGAGGCTATGAACCGTGCCATGTCTCAGGGGCGTGTGTCAGCCATGATCCATGCTCTGTATGCGCGTCAACTTCTTCAGAGGTGGTCTTTGGTCTCGGACCTGGCAGGTCTAACCCCGAATGACGTCATGGCTCATATAGAGGCTGCTCGGCGCATGGGGGCTCCGGAGTGTCTGGTTCTCGAGGTGCGTGCCATGTATGCAGCGGTTTTAGGGACCCGGGCCGATATGCTGCGCCTCGTAGAGCAGGGCAAGAGCCGCTGTGGTGCGTCATTTCCTGCGGATGAGCTTGAGCGCCTTATGAAGGGCAGAGATGAGTAGAGGCGTACGGGGTCACTTGAAGGACGATCGGGTTTTCAAGGCATACACGAGACACTCAGACCGCTCTTAAGACTCCTGTGTTTTGCAAGGTTCATCAAGGTAAGTCTGGCGATCCGCTATCTTCAACAAGGCCTGGCTGCTCTGAGGGATGCTGCAAGTTTCTGATATTACTTACGTGTACCAGGTCTGAAAGGGGCGCCGAAGATTCGGGGGTCGCCTGCTTTAATGTCGGTCCACCACCTCAAGGATTAATATAACGCCCTTAACGACGAATGGGAGAGGGCCCAATTGCGCTCGAGTTATCTCAAGCCTGACGGATTTTCTGAAAGCCAGCATATATCCCAGGGGGGCGTATCGAATGGCATAAAAATAGATGACTTGGTAAGACAGTTAATGGATTCTGTAAAATTCGGCTGGCATTCTAGACGTTTTTGCTCGGGGAAGCGTCGGGTTAGAAAGTCCTGTCCTTCACTAAAAGGGCATTTCCTGGCGCGTGTTCCGAGATCCTGGTGAAACGGCAGATTTTTCCGAATCCGGCATTTCCGATGTCTACTACGAAGGCGTTTCGCACTTCGAGGCGCAGACCAAAGTCGACTTCGAGGCACTGGGCGGCCAGAAGCCCATCTGGTGGGGCAGCGCCGGCGGTGCTATAAAGTCTAGAGGGACAGTGCCTAGCGAAAAGATGCCAGGCGTGCCCTAAGATGAAAATCCGGCAAGACGAGCCCAAGGCCTGCCATAGCCAGCGCTAAAAGGGCTTAAATCCAGCCAGGTCCGAAGCCAGTCCAATCCAGCCAAGCCGGCAGACAAACCCTGAAGCCGAGCCACACCGGACGGCCCAACGCCCATCCGGCAGGCCAGCGCCGGCGAACCCAAAAAGTCTAGCGGGCCAAACTGAAGCTCAAAACCTCGGTGGCCCAGCGTTATACGGGTTAGTATCAAGCCCGTCCGAAGGCCCTCCAAAGCAAGCCAACGCCCAATCCGGTGGGCCAGTACCAGCAAGGCCAAAATCCGGCAATCCGCCCCAAAGCCCAGCGGGGCAGATGAAGGCGAGCTACTCCGGACGTCCTGAAGCCTAACAGCGCTAGGCAGACCCAATCCGGTGGAGCAGTACCAGCAAGGCCAAAATCCGGCAATCCAGCATCAAGGCCGAGCAGTGCCAGCCAAAGCCCGAAGAGCGGGGCGCAAACCCTGAAGCCTAACACCGCCAGACATCTCAAAGCCAATCCGCTAGACAACACCGGACGAGCCAAACCTGTTCGACATCCCGAGTCACCACCCCTGACGTTTCCTCGGTCGAATGCCTAGCCTATGACGTGAGGCAATGTTTCACCGTGGTGCGCCACCCCTGACGTTCCCACCGAAGGGCGCATCGCCACCCGTTTTTTTGCTGCGTGTTCACGTAAGCGTAAAATCCCTACCCATCAAAG
>JALWFW010000175.1 GCA_027013865.1 Polyangiaceae bacterium
ACTCAGGGCCGAAAGACTCGTACTGCTGCCAAGGGCTCCGGCGGTGATGTTCTGAAGTGACAGCGTTATGCGGTCATTACTCGATGAATTGATGCCCACCTGGAACGATATCGATGTCTCTGTTCCGTCCAGCAGTTTATGTCCGTTGAACTCAGTGGTCTTGGCTATACGAGTTACCTCAGATACCAGGGACTGAAACTCGTCGTTTATGAACGTCCTGTCTTCATTCGTGTAGATGCCGTTGGCTGACTGAACCGCAAGCTCTCGGAGACGGTCCATCATTCCGTGAACCTCGTTCAGTGTGCCGTCTGCAGTCTGAATGAGCGATATGCCGTCGTTGGAGTTACGCTCAGCTTGCTTCAGTGACCGGATCTGCGCCTTCATCTTCTCGGAGATGGCCAGTCCGGCGGCGTCATCCGCTGCACTGCGCACACGAAGGCCGCTCGACAGCTTCGACAGGTTGTTTGCAAGGGCCGTCTGGGTCTTTGCAAGGGTTCTCTGGGCGTTGAGGGATGCTACGTTGGTTCTCAGGCTGATCATGACTATACCTCCCTGGTTACTTTTTTGCCCTCTGCTTCCGGCAGAGGGGTTAAATCGGTTACACTCTCTATTGACTGTTACGGTTTACTTCTATGTAAACTCTTAGATACTTATTATTTCTATTGTAATGGCCACAACTATAAGTTCTCTATCATTCTGCAGCAGTATTCATTTTAGGCGCTGTTTACACTTCTCATATTCCATATATAGACCAATTTATTCTTTCAGACATAAGTACAACATCACCACTCAACACTTAAAAATCAATATTTACATATAGTTACATAGCAACACATTTAGATATTCATTCTACCAATTCTTCAACAATCTATCACTCATATCCCCTAATACATATAACATATAAAGTTTTCAGAACATTTATCGCTCATATTTACATACCCTTATATAATTACATTTTATCTTCTTACAGCACCTCACGTTGTGACACGCAAAACATGCAGGATCACCGTGCTCGTTCATCATGTACTTTCACACACCGTTCAGCACTACTGCCGTCCTGTGCTGTGACCTTGTCCGGTTACGGAAATCACAGGTCAAATACTCTGCATCAGACCATGACTCCACGAGACCGAGTCCCCTTTACTCAACCCTGTTTCCCCCTGATATCCCTGACACCTTGACAGGGACACCTTCCTTTCTGTTTTCTCAGCAGCCCACCTTCATATGAGCTGCACGGATCCCCGGCTCCTTTTCACGGGAACCGGGAACTGGGTCACGGGATCTCTCCCGCTTTGGATATGAACTGCGGTTGAAAACACAGTGGAAGGATGTCTTCAGAGCACGACGCATCATGATGGCATCCTCGCCACCGCCGCAATCACATCACCTCCTAGCCAATGAGGTTCATAGCCACAGCGGGCATCTGATTGGCCTGCGCCAACACTGCCACTCCAGCCTGCTGCAAGATCTGCATTCTGGTCATCTCGCTACTCTCCTGAGCCACATCCACGTCGCGAATCTGGGAGTTTGCGGCAGACAGGTTCTCTCTATAGGACGCAAGGTTGCTCACGGTCACCTGAAGCCGGTTCTGAATGGCTCCAAGGGATGACCTGAAGTCAGACACCTGGTTGATCGCCTCGTCTATCACTCCTATGGCTGTCAGCGCCTGGCTTACTGTGGAAACACTCAGGGCCGAAAGACTCGTACTGCTGCCAAGGGCTCCGGCGGTGATGTTCTGAAGTGACAGCGTTATGCGGTCATTACTCGATGAATTGATGCCCACCTGGAACGATATCGATGTCTCTGTTCCGTCCAGCAGTTTATGTCCGTTGAACTCAGTGGTCTTGGCTATACGAGTTACCTCAGATACCAGGGACTGAAACTCGTCGTTTATGAACGTCCTGTCTTCATTCGTGTAGATGCCGTTGGCTGACTGAACCGCAAGCTCTCGGAGACGGTCCATCATTCCGTGAACCTCGTTCAGTGTGCCGTCTGCAGTCTGAATGAGCGATATGCCGTCGTTGGAGTTACGCTCAGCTTGCTTCAGTGACCGGATCTGCGCCTTCATCTTCTCGGAGATGGCTAGTCCGGCGGCGTCATCCGCTGCACTGCGCACACGAAGGCCGCTCGACAGCTTCGACAGGCTGTTTGCAAGGGCATGCTGGGTTTTGGAAAGGGTTCTCTGGGCGTTGAGGGATGCTACGTTGGTTCTCAGGCTGATCATGACTAACCTCCTTGTCAATTACAGTCCTCTGCTTCCGGCAGAGGAGTTATATTGGTTACATTTAACTCAATTATTACTTGCTTACCGACATATGGATTCTCGCTTGCTTATTATTTCTATCCAACGGCCACGCACCTATCCAACTAGAGTGCAACTTCATCTCTTTGAAGAATATCTACCAATTACTGTGTCTTCCTCACAATTCCCTCATGTAAATTCATTCTTTCTACACATCACAGATAAATCTATTTGATTTCACGAATACAACTCCAACAACATCAACCACAATTAATCAATAAAAAACCAATAATTACATATAGTTATATGTATTTACTGGCATTCTAATCCAGGCTGTTAAGTGGTCGGCAGTCTTATTCCATTCCAGAACAGAACCATCACACTTCACCTTCTGCATCGATACAATTCTCTGTCACTATTTATGTTACGATGTTACACGGATATACATGACACTCATCCGCACACTTATCTGCTCTCCTGAACCTTCACACTTCTGGCACATACGGTATTCCTCTGTATGACATACATGTTTCACAGGATCACCGTGCTCGTTCATCATGTACTTTCATACACCGTTCAGCACTACTGCCGTCCTGTGCTGTGACCTTGTCCGGTTACGGAAATCACAGGTCAAATACTCTGCATCAGACCATGACTCCACGAGACCGAGTCCCCTTTACTCAACCCTGTTTCCCCCTGATATCCCTGACACCTTGACAGGGACACCTTCCTTTCTGTTTTCTCAGCAGCCCACCTTCATATGAGCTGCACGGATCCCCGGCTCCTTTTCACGGGAACCGGGAACTGGGTCACGGGATCTCTCCCGTCACTGGTGTTCATGTCATCACTTCACGGGTCGGACATGACACCCGGGTATTATGGTTACTGACTCAAACAAGTAGGCTACGGCAGGATGATGTCATGTGTGCTGCAATCAAGCCGTTATGGTTCATTATCACCAACCCTGCCGTAACCTTGTCGCCTCTTAACCTCCAATCAGATTCATGGCTACAGACGGCATCTGATTGGCCTGGGCCAACACTGCCACTCCAGCCTGCTGCAGGATCTGCATTCTGGTCATTTCACTCGTCTCAGAGGCCACATCCACGTCGCGGATACGGGAATTGGCTGCTGTCAGGTTTTCACGGTACGATGACAGGTTGTTGATGGTCACGACCAGTCTGTTCTGGACAGCACCAAGTTTGGAACGCTGGGCAGATATGGAATTGATGGCGCCATCGATGATTGACAGTGCATTACGAGCCCCGCTCATGTTGGATACTGTGGCACTTGCCAGGGATGTATTACCATTACCAAGAGCAGTGGAATACATGGTTCCCACGGAAACAGTTATCCTGTCATTGGTGCTGTTGTTGATACCAACCTGAAGGTCCAGACCGGTCACCTGTGAGCCATCCAGCAGTTTATGTCCGTTGAACTCGGTAACAGAAACTATTCTGTCTATTTCACTGATAAGCTCTCCAAATTCATCATTGATGAAAGCCCTGTCATCATCAGTATAAATGCCGTTGGCTGACTGAACCGCAAGCTCTCGGAGACGGTCCATTATTCCATGAATCTCATTCAGGGCACCATCAGCCGTCTGGATGAGTGATATGCCGTCGTTGGCGTTACGCTCAGCTTGCTTCAGTGACCGGATCTGCGCCTTCATCTTCTCGGAGATGGCCAGTCCGGCAGCGTCATCTGCTGCACTGCGCACACGAAGGCCGCTTGACAGCTTCGACAGGCTGGTCTGAAGACCGCGCTGGCTCCTTGAAAGGTTACGCTGAGCATTGAGTGACGAGATGTTGGTTCTCAGGCTAATCATTGTTCTCCTCCTTGAGACTTACTCCGGATCCCTACCGGAGACTGTTCCTGATATGTTTTTTTACAATTTTATTCGTAGTTCTCTTTCTTCCTTCTTATTTCATTTCTACAGGCACAATTTACCTGCAGAATTTTTCATACATACTATTTCAATGTATGTACCCATTTTTACTCGCTTCTAACACAACTGGTTCTTACACCAGCGTAACTTTCAAAACATCAAAATAATACCTTTATGTCATATATAAACCATCAAAACAAAAACCATATAATTCACTCCGACATAATTATCACCAAACTATCATCTTCACAAATCAATAAACATAACATATTAACATCATTATATATTTTACCATATAATCATACCATACAAAACACATCCACATGATGTCGTTACACTATATCTAAATATCCTATACCGAATATATAAACGATATATCTCCATGCTCACGGCCACACATACCAGTAAACGGTATGCACGCATATACTGTCATGCTCTGCACAAACGGCTGTCCAGCTTATTATATTTCAGACATGCCGGGCGAATCATGGCACTATGTTCCAATACTTCATACATGCAGGCAAAGTCACCTTCTCCCTGGAGAGTCTACTGACAGTTCTCCCAAAAGACTGTTTTCCACCACCGATACCGCATCCGGAAGAAGAGACCAGATTTCCAGATCCTCCAGACCGAAGAAATCCTCACTCTCACAGTTCCGTACAGCAGTCCCAATCGTTTTACCGGTCACTTTGTCGAGTCCGACCACCTTTGGGCTGCTATCCGACTCTCCACAGACCTCATTGCCATCAGAATTCCCGATATCACCGGAAAATCTGCTGCCTGCACCTTCAAGTCGCTCCAAACTCCTCTTGGACATGGGTCACCTCCTGTCCTGGAAGGTAGAGCCATCCATGGCCCTGGCCCTCATGTTCCATGGAGACTGCGCCTTCGTACCGAACCAGCCGGGTATTCAAACCTGAAGGTGACACACTTTCTCAGGTATTGTACTGCCTCATTCCATTCAAAAGCAGCTTACCGGATTGGGGTTCACCCCTCGTCCAACACTCCAGAAGACACCTTCAACTGGTTCATACGGCAACCAAGGAACCCCCTACCGGCACCTCGACACACTACGGTGCCGGCGAATAATGTAACTCCCCGGAGACCTACATCAGCACATGATCTCCTGTTTCACTGACTCAACTGCATCTCAGCAGTATTCAGTTACTTCCTGTGCTAGTCATCAGCCTCCTCCAATCAGGTTCAGAGCCACAGAGGGCATCTGATTGGCCTGAGCCAGGACTGCAATGCCAGACTGCTGCAGAATCTGGAGTCTGGTCATCTCCGAGGACTCTTCAGCCACATCCACGTCGCGAATACGGGAATTGGCTGCAGACAGATTCTCACGGTAAGTGGTTATATTGTTGATGGTAACCACGAGTCTGTTCTGTGTTGCACCAAGTTTGGATCTGGTCACTGACACCTGGTTGATTGCAGCATCTATGACGTCAAGAGCGTTAAGCGCCTTGGTTATCGTAGATACACTCTGAGTAGCCAGACTGTGACCGCCATTACTGAGTGCTGAAGCTGTAATAGAATTTATGGTGACAGTTATCCTGTCATTGGCGGTGTTGTTGATGCCAACCTGAAAATCGATGCCCGTCAACTGACTGCCGTCCAGCAGTTTATGTCCGTTGAACTCAGTGACCTGGGCTATGCGGTCAATCTCCTCGATGAGTTCCTTAAACTCATCATTCACGTGATTACGGTCATTATCCTCGAGAACACCGTTGGCTGACTGGATGGCGAGCTCACGAAGACGATCCATTATCGAATGAATCTCATTCAGGGCACCATCAGCCGTCTGGATGAGTGATATGCCGTCGTTGGCGTTACGCTCGGCCTGCTTCAGTGACCGGATCTGCGCCTTCATCTTCTCGGAGATGGCCAGTCCGGCAGCGTCATCCGCTGCACTGCGCACACGAAGGCCGCTCGACAGCTTCGACAGGCTGGTTTCAAGATTGCGCTGGGTTCTCGAGAGCCAGCGCTGACCATTGATGGACGATAGATTGGTTCTGATTGAGATAGCCATAGCTTTCCTCCTTGAAAGTCGGTCCCTCTTCAGGGACCGTGGGCCTGCTTGCCCACCGGCTATCCGGGTTGATGGTTACTGTTTACTGCTACAGAAAACCTTTATTGTTCCATCCGAGCATTCCTGTGTCGGACATACCCACATATCGGTTGCACCACTACGTTCTTTAAGCAAGGATGCTTTTCTGTACTCAAAGCAACAAAAACCGTGCAATATCTAATTTTCTTCAATAATTACAGCATATTACACAAACACACATTTTCATTGATATCTGACACAGCATGTACAGGACGGAACAGAAAAAGCTCCACAATACCGAGCCATCGAAAATTTCCCTTTATTTTCAATATGTTACACTGATAGGTATTTATAGTCTGAATGGCTGTATGACATCGAGAAGAAGATCGTCCTCAGGAATAGAAGAGATCTCCTTTATGAACACGTGTGTTCTTTTCACAGTAAGAAGAGGTTCATACCCCATCCTGACAAGAGCCCTGCAAAACCACGGACTGCCAAACCAGCATGCCCGGGACACCACGTCCATACGCGAACCCAAAACAGACTTCAGATACTTTCCGTCATGCTCCCTGCCACTCATTTTTATATAGAGCATCAGTGCAAGGGCCTCTCTGGCCATATTTGTGTTCGAAGTAGTTCTTTTCATCTTATTTCCGAGAAGAAAATTCTCCATTGCAGTCCGTCTTCCACGACATCTGGATTTTTGTGAACACTCAACAAAATCCCTTATAAAACAGATTGTAATGGAATGTTTCCACTTACCAGAACAGATGTTGTCCATATATTTTATGGCCTCTTGCCTGCTTCCTGAGGTTCCACGAGCCGATGCCAGGTAGAAATAAGCTCTGCATGAGGCCGAATACCCAAGGCGACATCCTTCGAAAAACAGACTGACAGCTCTGTTCCTGTCTTTCTCATATCCCCACCAGCCGTAATAATACGCAAGCCCTGCATACATACCCATGACTCTGCTGCCGGCACTGAAAAGCTCCTCCAGCATACCTGAAGACTTTCCCGAAAATATCGGTTCATGAAAATCCTTTACCATCAGCCGGGACAGCCTGTATTCAAACAGAGATTCCCCAGTGGACATGAGCGATTTGGCGAGCCATAAAGCCAGCTCAGAGTCATTCTTTTTGGTGTATTTGCGATTCGTCAGCAGGCGGCAGGGCTCCAGCAGACCGGACAGACAGGACTTTTCTATGGTTGCTCTGTAAATACTGACCGCGGCAGGGAACTCCATTCTGGAAAGGTGTTTGATCCCGTTCCAAAAAATCCTGCATGCACCCGGATACCCCCTGAGACACATTTCAGACCCAATAGACAAGTCCGTACCGGCTTTCTTCTGCTCGGATGAAACAGTAAGATACGCCATACAGGCCTTCTCGAACTTTTGGTCACACGATTTTCTAAAAAGAGACAGAGCTTGTAATAGATAAGGCTCCGCAGTACGGTCAGAATTGACCCACATGGAATAATAGCTCAGACCTTTTTTATATGACAGCATAGGAGTTTCGGACAAACTCCCCTTGTCAACGCTCTTTCGGGGCAGAGTTCTATCACTACCGATCTTGTCACTGCATCCAGAAAAAAATCCTGTGAAGACGAGTACCGTAGAAACAAAAAAAACAGACACCGAAAAGAAACGCAGCATGGATGAATCGTTACTTTCAGATGAATTAAAGTCCAGGGGAAAAATACCGATGCCTCTGATTCAGGCAAAGAATGCCAAGGAGGGCATCATGAGTAACACAATCCAGGGATCAGGAATGGAAGGCATCATGCGCGGAACAGCCATGATGGAAAAAAGTGCAACTGCCGTAACGGAGACTTTTGAGGATATGTATAATGCTACAGACTATGGCGGACCTATCTCTGATGACATAGTCGATCTGTCTCAGGCAATCGTAGGAATGAGTATGGCTCAGGTACAGATGGAGGCTTCAGTAAAGGTTCTTCAGACATATGAGGAACTACAGGGGATTCTTATCGATCTCGTGGCCTGATGAGATGTTCATTTGATAACTATATAATATATATATATATCTAATAACAAGTCTGTGTGATTCGCTTGTTCTGTTGTGTAAGTGTTTGTAAATACACAGTTTTTTATGTACATGCTGGTTGTAGTTTTCCTGTCTGTAAAAGAATATACGTTGTAGGTTTACTGTGTGTGCACGTCCTTCGTTCGAGTAACTTTCAGGTTTTCTTCACAGTATCACACAGAAATACGACAGGAATCGAACATGCGAAAAGTGATATTGAAAAGTGTAATGGTTACAGCTATTTGAGAGCTTCATCCTTCTCGAAGGATCTGCCGTAGAGTACTGTTTGAAGTTCGTCATTTGGAACCTGGCGGCCCATTATCATGTCAGTGAGAACGCTTCCGACTCCTGGCCCCAGCATGAATCCCTGACCGCACATCCCGACACCAAGATACAGGCCGGGCATATGAGGAACTGGGCCTATGATTGGTGCCGAGTCAGGGGTCATGGGATAAAGTCCGCGCCATATTCTGCGAACGAGTGTATATTTGAGCCGCGGGAGCAGTTTGATGAGTCTGGAGGCAACAATGGGGAGGAATTCGCTGGTGTTTTCTCTACTGTAACCCCAGTACTGAGGTTTGGGAGTGTAGCAGAATATGATTTGGCCCTCGCTGTTTTGCCCGAAGTAAAAATTGGCCGTCTTTCCTTCGTCCCCAGGTCTCAAGTCCACCACCAAAGGTCCGAGGAAATGTTCTACGGGAGCCGTGATACCTGCTTCATGAGAATCAGGATTCACAGGTAGGTCCAAATCTATCATTTCGCCTATCTCTCTGGCATTGGCTCCGGGTGCCAAAACCAGTTTCGGGGCCTCGTAGTGATCCCTGGTGGTGGTGACTTCGAATACGGATCCTTTTTGCGATATTGCTATGACACGTTCGTTGAATCGAAATTCGGTGCCCTCTGACCGGGCTCTGTCATAAAATGCCAAAATGGCCAGAAGTGGGGATACCTGTCCATCACCAGGGCTGTATGTGCCGCCTCTTAGTCCATCGGGATTTATTCCCGTGATTATCTCCTGCATTGTGGCGGCATCGACCCAGTTAATGTCCAGTCCGTGTTTTTTTTGGACAGGCAGTATGGATTTCAGTAGGTTTTCGTGCTCTTCGGTATACACAGGAAAGGCATACCCACCGGATTTCCACCCTATGTCTTGTCCGTAACGCTCTTTCCAGGTTGAGAAGACCTCCAGACTGATCTTTCCGAGGTGAATCTTACCCGGATCTGAATGAGTAGCCCTTACGCCACCGATGGCCGCCTTGTTTTGGCCCTGACCCGGTGACGGAGCCGCCTCTAGTACGACTGTCTTCAGTTCTCTGCCGAGAAACATGGAGGTAGGTACCCCCACACTTCCGGCGCCCACTATGATGGCATCAAAAATCTGGGCCATCCCATACACCTGTCTATTTATAGGTCATCCACGTCATAGAACATGGTTTCGTGGCGCTTGATGTAACGTTCTATGGCTCTGAGTAGTTTTTCTGACGGATTTTGTATCTGGACACCCATTCCAATGGGAAGATCCGCGCTGATGGTATCATCGGGTTTGCGCACCCATCTAACTGTCCCCTGTACTATTTCGGCCTCTTTCATGCCAGGTAGTTTCAGTTTTATATCGAGTTCACTACCCACCGGCATTATATTGTATGTTCTTATGAAGAGCCCACCTTCACTGATGTCGTTGGTCAGACCGGTGAAGAACATGTGCTCTGAGTGGATGTTGACTTCCACTTCGAATTTGTAGCGTGGATGGCGACGCCTTTCTTCCCAGTTTACAGGTGGTGGCGTCTTTTTCTTATCGACCATCTTGACCTCCAGAAGACATTTGGAATCTTGATGCTCACATTATATTTTTTTAATGTGAGCTTCAAGGGATATTAATAATCATTTGCACTGATGCTGTCATAGCAGTGGACGCTGGTGTACAAAAAAAAGCGCATCTATTGTATAACTTATTGTAATTAAAGATTTTTTTATAATCTCGTGTGTGCAACAGTCAGCTTGACATACCAGAGGTCGAAACCTATTGTGACCCAGGACATCCAGTCTCAAAGAGGTTTTGACGATGACCAAAAAGCTAGATATCAAACCGCCCAAAGGAAAACTTGGAATCCTTATCCCTGGAATAGGTGCGGTCTCCACGACTCTCATAGCCGGTGTGGAAGCAGCACGCAAAGGAATAGGTCTTCCAATCGGCTCACTGACCCAGATGGGAAGAATCAGACTTGGAAAGCGGAACGAGAACCGTTTTCCTCTTATAAGGGAATTTGCTCCTCTGGCCAGACTCGAAGACATAGAGTTTGGTGGCTGGGATCTTCACGGGATGAATGCCTACGAGGTTGCATGTAAGAGCCGCGTTCTGGACCGTTCCCTGCTTGACAGCATAAGGACGTATCTAGAATCCATACAGCCCATGAAGGCCGTGTTCGACAAGTCATTCGTGCGTAACCTCGACGGCACTCACGTCAAGACAGGCAGCACGAAGATGGACCTGGCCGAGCAGGTCATGGAGGACATAGAAAACTTCCGTAAGTCCAAGGGAGTAGAGCGGGTCGTGATGCTCTGGTCCGGCTCCACCGAGGTTTACAGCGAACTTGGCGAAGTCCATCAGAGTCTGGAGGCTTTCGAGAAAGGCCTGCGCGAGAACGATCCGCGAATTTCTCCTTCTATGATATATGCCTATGCAGCGCTTCGCAGCTCTGTGCCCTATCTGAACGGAGCTCCCAATCTGACCGTTGATATGCCGGCCATGCTCGAACTGGCCGAGAAAAACAGAGTTCCGATTGGCGGCAAGGACTTCAAGACCGGCCAGACTCTCATGAAGACGATCATCGCTCCCGGTCTCAGGGCCAGGCTTCTTGGTGTCGAAGGTTGGTTCTCCACGAATATCCTCGGTAACCTCGACGGTAAGGTGCTGGATGATCCAGGATCTTTCAAGACCAAGGAAAAGAGCAAGATGTCCGTGCTGGATCAGATATTCGATTCAGAGGGATTCCCGCAGCTCTATGGCGACATCTATCACAAGGTCCGCATAAACTACTATCCTCCCCGCGGAGACGAGAAGGAAGCCTGGGACAACATAGATATAGTGGGATGGATGGGCTACAAGATGCAGATCAAGGTCAACTTCCTGTGCCGTGACTCAATTCTTGCGGCTCCTGTGGCCCTTGATCTTGCTTTGTTTGCCGACCTGGCTCAAAGAGCTGGATTCTATGGAATTCAGGAGTGGCTGTCTTTCTACTGGAAGAGCCCGCAGGCCAAGCCAGGCCTGAAGCCTGTACACGACCTGTTCCAGCAGCTTGCCAAACTGGAGAACACACTGCGTTACATGATGGGCGAGGAGCTCATCACCAATCTCGGTCTTGACTACTATTATGGCGACGACGTCTGATTGTCCTGCCGTAACTCATGAACTGAGTTGAAGATCAGCCTGTTCACCAAACTTTCAGCAGCCTATCTCATTGTTTTCACACTATTTTCAGGGGTTGGTTTTTACTCGACCTATGTCTATCACCTTACCACGGCGCAGTTTCGTGCGGTCAACAGATTTCACCTGAAACTCACCATTTATGCATATGATCTGGAATCCCGTCAGTCTGCACTCCTTCAGGTCATAAGAAGTGGCCTGTCCGAGGGTAGGTCCAGCCTGCTTCTTTCCAGATGGCTGAATATCATGGTGGCGCGGCGTGAAGCAGGGATCCGGCGCATAGAGAAACTCTGCAGAAATGTTCCCGAGGAATGGCAGGACGACTATTTCGAGGTCAGGATAATTCCCGTGGTCAGGGATATACGCCTGGCCGTGGATGCCATTGAGTATGAAAAGGGCAGAAGACTGAGGGACAGTGATCTGAGGGACCTGGAAGACAAAGAGAAAAAAGTGATGAGGCTTGTCCACAAACTTGCTCTGGCATCCAGGAATCGTCTAAGACGTGTGGCTTCCAGGCTGGAAGACAAGGAGGAGAGGCAGCTTCGGATTCACCTGGCACTTCTCATAATGGCCCTGGCCGGAGGTATAGCTGGCGCGTGGATTGCCCGTAGGTCCCTTGTTCCTCTCCAGACTCTCACCGAAGGCGCGCGAAGGTTCAGGCAAGGGGAACTCGATACTCGTATTCCGGTTGAGAGCCGGGACGAGCTAGGTGAGTTGGCTATGGAGTTCAACGACATGGCCCAGGCCATAAAGGAGAGGGAGGAGAGGCTCATAAAGTCCGAGCGACTAGCCACAGCCGGGAAACTGGCGGCAGGTATTGCCCATGAGATACGCAATCCTCTTGCAGCCATTTCCTTTCAGGTTCAACTTTTGCAGGAACTGTTGGAGACGGGAGATGAAGAGGATTTGAGGCAGGCGAAGGATACGCTGGTGAGATTGCAGTCGGAGATAGACCGCCTGGAAGAGACGAGCACGCAGTATCTTGATTTTGCAAGGCAGCCTTTACCAAAAATAGAAAACGTAGAACTTATTGAAATAATTGAAGAAATGACGCTAGCCACACAGGGTATGGGTATAGAGCTTCAAGCAGAGATACCCGAGTCATGTACGGTGATAGCAGATAGGGATATGTTTCACAGGATCATGCTGAATATTATAAAGAATTCTGCAGAGGCTGGAGCTTCTGTCGGGAAGATCAGAGTTGAAAAGGAATCGGATGCGGTGATTTTGACCTATTCGGACAATGGTCCTGGTATGTCTGAAGAAGTCGCAGAAAGGATATTCGAACCTTTTTTCAGCACAAAGAAGCAGGGTACTGGTCTTGGTTTGGCTCTTGTTCGCAGGATGATGATGGACATGGGTGGGAATGTCACACTCGAGTCTGCCAGACCTCCGGAGTTCAGATTCGTTTTCAGGACAGGATGAGACGAAAACCTGAAGTCATCTATTTTTTCTTTTATTTCAATAGGTTATATGATTTTTTGTTTATGGTGTATTGCGTTTGGCTTTGAGGACCATCAGGTTTTTGGAGAACATTATACTGAAGGACCAGTTTGCTTTACCAAAATAGCGAGTGAACAGTCTGTTCAGATCGAATGTGCTGAAGTAAAGTATGGTGTGACTCTTTGAAAAGACAGACCACCAACGGTTGAATGCCTCAATCATAGACAGTGATACTGTTGGACCGGCCCCTACTCTGAAAGATAATCCTGAAATTGGGACGGCAACCTTGCCGTTGCGTACCGTGAGACTGCATACGAATGAAATGGGAATAGTGAAGTTCCATGCAATTCTGTCTGGAAACAGAGGAAATAATTTGTTCTGAAGATGAAGAGAGAATTTTCCTTTTATCTGTATGTCAGCTTGTCCATGGATTCCATGATTATCTATGGACGTTATAGTGATATTTTTGAATTTCACAGATGGAAGCGGTTTTATTCCATCGGGGTAGGTATTTCTGACGAATGCGGTCAGCATGGAAGCATCCACGGTGATTTCCGCGTTGCCGGATCCTGTGAGAAGTAAAATAGCCGCTGCAGCCAGAATCATGATTTACCTGTTTCTGGAGAACAGCAGTGCAGCCAGAGCCAGAGCTAGTAGCCCAGATATAAGCATGGCTGCATCCATATAGCCGCGCTCATGTACGTGAGGTATTGGAGTGATGTTCCACAAGGCTGCAAATGCCTGAGGATGAGAGGGCATTGTATCGAGAGCCCGTCTGTACCAGTGCACTGCCGCCCTGATGTCTTTTTCTTTCTCGTGGGCCAATCCTACGAGGTAATACAGATCGCTCTCCAAAGCAGTAGAAGGCTTTACCATCAATGCCAGCCGCGTGTAACGTATGGCTGAACGAAGATCACCGGATTTTAGCCTGCGTTTTGCCATTTCCGTGAATACGGGAGCCATCAGTTCTCTGTTAGAGACGTTGGGATCATGGGCCAGTATGTCCATGAACTGCTTGGTGGCCCTGTCGGTGTCTCCTGAATTCTTGTATTCCCTGTATGCCTTGGCGAATTCCAGTTCCCAGCGTTTGGCCTTCAGTGAATCCCATACTCTGAAGAGTTCTTCTGCTAGTTTTTTCCCTCTGAGCGTACGGTCATAATCTCCTTGAGTGGCTTTTTCTATTTCTTTGCGTATGGCATGGTATGCCTGTTGCCTGGAAGACATGTAAAGCACAGCGGTAGTTTCCACTCCGCCAGGAAGTCTGATCGTGCCAACAGCGCCTTTTTCCAGTACAGGTCCTTCGAAATAAGACAGAATGGCCTGACGTGCAGCCTTCCTGAGTTCCTGACTGTCGGAGTTGGCGTATTTGAGAAGGGGTTTTATGGCTGAACCTGGCCGGTATTTTCCATAGAGTTCAATCAGTTTGAGGCGGAGATCGTGCGGAGCACTCTGAAGTGCCAGCCGCGGAGTTCCAGCAGGGGAGACCCTCAAGATATAGGAGGCATATTTTGCCATGAGGTATCCCGTTCTGTTGCGGTCTCTGCGGTAGCGCCTGTAAGACCATGGAAGTAGTTCGGGGACGATGATGGGGCCCATCTGTTCCAGTGTGTGAGTGATGAGGCTTCGATGAACGAATGTCAGCGGATGAAATGCTGCCTTGAGCAGGGTTTCAGGAGTGCCTGCCCGGGGACTATCAGCCAGCCGCTGTATGATGCAGCCTCTTATGAGTGCCTCTCCAAGAGCTCTAGCCAGTTCCTGATCTCGTGGCACTGGTGCGGTAAGGAGCACTTCCATGGTTGTTTTGTGCCGCCTTTTGGTACGTCTGCGTTCAGTTATGGAGATATAGACTTTTGGCTCACTGAACCATCCTGATGGTGGAGGAACACTTGCCTTGTGAACCTCCAGATATTCCCTGACGCGCAGTCCAAGAGACGCAGAGAATGGAGCAAGAAGCCTTTTTTCAGGATTCTGGATACCGGGAAGTTCCCTGCAGGCCTTAGCCCTTTCCAGAGGTGACATAGCCATTATTTCCTGTGATGTAAGCGAAAGAACAACCGTTCCAACGAGAACGAATAACATGGTATCACTCTTGACGTCTATGTGTGAAATCCGTCTATGTGATCAGTCCAGATCGTACCGTATTAGCATCTGACCACCTAGAGGTATGTAGAATTCGAGCCCGGCTTCCTTGAATATGGCCATTCCAAGTCCCACGTCCAGTCCAATTCCAAATGTTACTGGTATTCCCATATCGAAGAGAAGGGCAGCCCGTCCTTGGATACCCGCGGCTATGCCCACCTCTTTCTCCGAGAGGTCGTAATCCCACCAAGCCAGGGCTGCAAAAAGGTTACCCTGAAGTTCATACATGAGTATTTTATCTCTTGTGAGGGGCCTGGAGAGCCGGTAACCATAATAGAACTGGATGGCATTCGAGTCAGAGCAGTAACGCCCCCCGTCGTCCAGATCATGGCAGTTCTTATCTGCGGTCACTATTCCTCCACCCATTATCTGTTCCCTGCCTTTGCTATCTCGGACACCTGGTGCGTATATTCCGCCTATTTTCAGTCCTCTTGCTGTGCCGTCAGTGAATCCGTTCTGAAAACCTATGTTCACCGTGACATTGGACTGGGCGCTTGCACTTGCTGAGAATACTGCTGATATGACGAAAACCAAAGCAGCTACTGAAAATCTGAGCATCATTGCCTCCATCCGGATAATA
Organism: Polyangiaceae bacterium; assembly: GCA_027013865.1. Classification (GTDB taxonomy): domain Bacteria; phylum Myxococcota_A; class Polyangia; order HGW-17; family JALWFW01; genus JALWFW01. The sequence continues at coordinate 15,812 of JALWFW010000175.1, forward strand.
GGTTGCCTCCACACTGTAGTCAACGTGAGTACATGAATGGTTGTCAGGAAGAGAATTTTCTGTCAGAGAGATGATGTATTAATTATATATTGTATTTATTTAATAATTATTTGAATAAATCGATTATTGTAGTGTTTTTTTATAAAAAACACGATGAAGAATGAAGGCTGAAAGTGTATGCCAAGTATTCAGATAGGGCTGGAGTTTGGCGGATGAATCCAAAGGTAAGATAAGCAGGCAATTTACTTGACAGGCTCCAAAGTCTCATTTACACGCCGTTGCAGGAGGGAACCCATGATCCGTATCGAAGTCTCTGTACGGCCCGGACTTCACGATCCCATGGGAGAGGCTGATTCCAGAGCCCTCAGGAAATTCCTGTCGATACCAGTACAGGGGGTGCGCGTTGTGCGAGTCTATACCATAGACGGCGACGTGCCTCCTGAGGTGTGCAGGGAATTTGCAGCCTCGGCTCTTGCGGATCCAGTGTCCGAGATTTTTACGGTTGATGAGCCTGTTCCGGGAGGATGTGACTGGATATGCGAAGTATCCTACAGGCCCGGCGTCACCGACAACGAAGGGCGTACTGCCACGGAAGCCCTGAGATTCATGTATCCCGACGCCCCTGTGGTCTACTTTGCCAAACAGTACCGCCTCACCGGAGGTAACCTTACTAGGGAAGACGTCGAAAAGGCTGCGGCTGAATACTTTGCCAACCAGTTGATTCAGTCCTGGAGTATAGTCCCCGGCAGTGATGCGGCCATTAAGCCGTATGTTCCGAAGGTCACCAGTGCCCATGAGCCAACGGTCAATACCTATTCCATAGACGCTCCGGCAGAAAAGTGGTCGGAGTGGAGTACTGCCAATGTGTGGGCGCTGAAACCACGCGAGCTCGAGGCCATACTCAGCCATTTCCGGAATCCTGCTGTTCAGCAGCTCCGCACGGAGAGAGGCCTTCCCCGGGACATAACAGACGTCGAGATCGAGTGCATTGCCCAGTCTTGGTCGGAGCACTGCAAGCACAAGATTTTCTCCAGCGAGATAACCTACACGGATGAAAGGGGGGAGACCAGAGTCATAGATGGTCTCTTCAAAACGTACATTCGTGGGGCCACCGAAAGGGTCAGGCAGCTAAAAGGCGAAAAAGATCAGTGTTTATCAGTGTTTACCGATAATGCCGGAGTAGTCTCCTTCAATGAGGACTGGGCCCTGGTATTCAAGGTGGAGACCCACAACTCACCTTCCGCACTGGATCCCTACGGTGGCGCACTCACGGGAATAGTGGGCGTCAACCGTGATCCCTTCGGCACCGGGATGGGAGCCAATCTGCTTTTCAATACGGACGTGTTCTGCCTGGCTGATCCCTATACAGAGGATGTGCCGGATGGTCTGCTGCATCCGCTACGCATACTAGAGGGAGTGCGGCTAGGTGTGGAGCACGGCGGCAATCAGAGTGGAATCCCCACGGTCAACGGGTCGGTGCTGTTCCATCAGGGTTACCTGGGTAAGCCTGTCATATACGCCGGTACCGGAGCATTCATGCCGCGCCGAATCGCCGGACGGGAGGCCTACCGCAAGTATCCTGAGCCAGGACATGCCATAGTGATGGTTGGTGGCCGTATAGGCAAGGACGGCATCCACGGAGCAACGTTCTCCAGTGAGGAACTCAGCGGAGAGTCTCCGTCGTCGGCAGTGCAGATAGGCGATCCCATAACCCAAAAACGCATGTTCGACTTCCTGCTAATGGCCCGGGACCGCGGGCTTTACTCTGCCATAACGGACAACGGCGCAGGCGGTCTGTCCTCTTCGGTGGGTGAGATGGCCACGATGACCGGTGGAGCCCGGCTGGACCTGTCCAAACCGCTGCTGAAATATCACGGACTGGACCCGTGGGAAATTCTCGTAAGCGAATCCCAGGAACGCATGACGGTTGCCGTTCCTCAGGAAAATCTCAATGATTTCCTGAAGTTGGCTCAAAAGATGCGTGTAGAGGCTACGCACGTCGGCGAGTTCACGGACACCGGATACTTCGAGTTGGAGTATGACGGCAGACTGGTGGGCCTGCTCGATCTTGAATTCCTTCATGATGGCGTGCCGAGGATGCACCTGGAAGTCCGGTATGAACCGCGGCAGGAGGATGTGGTGTCTGATGGCGGCCTCGTGCCCGTGGACAAGGCTCTTCCAGAGCTTCTTGGATCTCTGAATATTGCTTCCAAGGAATACTGGGTGCGCCAGTATGACCACGAGGTGAAGGGCGGTTCCGTGGTCAAACCCCTTGTAGGTGCGGAGGATGACGGACCTTCGGATGGTGCGGTCTGGAGACCGTTCCTGGATTCCTACGAAGGTGTAGTGGTGGCTCACGGTATCGTGCCCCGCTATTCAGAGATCGATGCGAGGGCAATGGCCCAGGCCGCTTTTGATGAGGCCGTACGCAATGCGGTGGCCGTGGGCGGAGATCCTGAGACGTTTTCGGCTCTCGACAACTTTGCCTGGCCGGATCCTCTGCCCGGTGCGCCTGACTGGGAGTGGAAGCTGGCATCCCTGGTGCGTACCAACGAGGCCCTTTACGAGATGTGCGAGGCCTACGAGATTCCACTCATCTCTGGCAAGGACTCCATGAAGAATGACGCGCGTCTCGACGATGGTACATGGATATCCATTCCTCCCACGTTGCTGGTCTCGCTTATAGGCAGGGTTCCGGACGTGCGTAGGGCGGTGACCATGGATGTCAAGGCCCCGGGCCACTGGGTGTATATTATTGGTATGACCCGCCGGGAGCTTGGTGCTTCGGAGTATGCCATACGGTTTAGCCTGAACGAATACGGTGTGCCGCGCGTAGATAATCCTGCAGAATTGTTTAATAATTACAAGAAGTTACATAAAGCAATCGCCAGCGGCCTGGTGAGTGCTGTTCATGATCTGTCTGATGGCGGTCTGGGTGTAGCTGCCGCAGAAATGGCCTTTGCTGGCAGGCTGGGTATGGAGCTAGACCTTGGAGAGGTTCCCGCAGACGGGACGCATCCGGATTCTGTATTGATGTTCTCCGAATCCCAGGGACGCCTTCTTGTAACGGTTTCGCCGCGGCATGCCCGCCGGTTCGAGAAAATCATGACCGGTACGACCATGGCACGCATTGGACTGACGGTTTCGGAGCCCGTACTTACAGTACAGGGCAGTCAGGGAACCTACGGTTTTGACGTACACGAACTGCACGGGGCCTGGAAGCGCCCGCTTGCACTGTAGGAGGTGATAGATGGTCAGGGTGCTTGTTCTTACCGGCAACGGAACCAACTGCGAGTATGAGACCTCCCATGTGCTGAAGCTGGCGGGTGCTGACCAGGTGGACGTGCGCATGGTGTGGGAGCTTCTGGACGGCGTGTTTTCCATGGAGGACTACGACATGATCGTATTCCCGGGCGGATTCATGGACGGTGATCATCTGGGCTCTGCCAGAGCCACGGCCCACCGTTTCACTCATGCCCGACCTGGTGGACAGCGTCCGGTTGTGGAGCAAATCATGACTGTCCATGAGCGTGGCGGGTTGGTAATTGGGATATGCAACGGTTTCCAGCTTCTGGTTAAGCTCGGCCTGCTTCCATGGCCAGGTCAGGGCCAGAAGGTTACGCTGACACACAACCTGTCGGGGCGTTTCGAGGACAGGTGGGTACATCTGGCCGTGGATAAAAACTCTCCATGCGTGTTTACCAGAGGGTTAGAACGTCTTGAACTGCCGGTACGTCATGGAGAGGGTCGCCTCGTTTTTGCTCCAGAGGTGCTGGAAGCCGTGAACGCCGCTCATCTGGCACCGCTGCGCTACGTGCATCCGGACCAGAGCCAGCCCACAGAGGAATATCCACACAACCCCAACGGCTCACCCCAAGGCATTGCGGCGCTGACAGACCCAACAGGGCGTATTTTCGGTCTGATGCCACACCCGGAAGCCTTCACCCATCGCACGAATCATCCGCGGTGGACACGCCTACCTGAACTCCCGGAGGAAGGTGTTGGGGTACAAATCTTCCGTAATGCAATACAATATCTGAAGGGATAGGTTTTTCTAAGAAGAGACGTTTGTCAGGGCGCAGTGGGGTCAGTCGGGTACGGATCATCAGGAAGTCTCTGGTGATGGAGCACCATGTCTACGAAGTAGCTAATCAACCCCCAGGCATCCTTACCGGATGGTGTTCTTGGTACGTGTGAGTGCACCGGATACGTTCTAAGCATGAATGTGCCCTGTGTATCGCGAAATGAGTGGACGGTTTTGCGAGACATGACCGATTATTACGGCTGTAGTGAAAAAAGTCTTTATATTACGCATGGTTATAAGATTTGTTGTAGTTTGTACATGTTTTGGAGAGGCCTATTTTCATCCTGCTGGATAATCTATTCTTAGAGGTTCGAAATCGCAGGAAAACTTCAGCTTGACAGACAATATAAATATTTAATAAAGGGAAGCTGACGCTATTTCCAGAGGATGCGTCATCAACCGGAAACTCCCGGAAACATCGGGATTTTTCGGCAGTTACAACAGGAGGACAAAATGGCAGATAAGCGTTTCGATATAGATGTGTTCGAGAAGGTAGACGACACCAAGATCAGAATAAAAGGTAAGGTCCTGTGGAATGAACTAGACGGCAGACTGAAGGAAATCTACAACGAGCTGTCCCGTAGCGTACGCATGAAGGGGTTCAGGCCAGGACGTGTTCCCAGATCTCTGCTGCGCAAGATGTTTGGCAAGCAGGTGGAACCTTCCATAATAGAAGAGGCAGTCAAGGAGGCGGTTGTTGAGTATCTGACGGATCTTTCCAAGAATCAGGGTGTCTACTACGACAAGAATCCTAACAACTGGCAGATCGATGCAAAAGACATATCCAACGGTGAGGATCTCGAATTCTCCGTGGAACTGGAAGCTCTTACCGAAGTGGAGGTAAAAGACTACAAGAACCTGAACCTCACCAGGTATGTCGTGGAAGTGAAGGACGAAGAGGTCGAGGCCGAACTTCAGAAGATGGTGAAGGAAGCCGTCAAGGAAATACCCGTGGAAGAAGGCACGGTAGAGCAGGGCATGGTGGTCTCCCTCAAATACATGGGTAAAATCGGCGATGATCCCATCGAGATAGAAAACTTCACAGACCGCAAGGTAGAAGCCCTGGAAGATGTCGCCGGTCGCCATGATGCAATGCTTCTGGACTTCGTGGCTGCCCACCTTGCCGGGCGTGACGTCAAGGAGATCACCGAAGACGAATTCGATATGGAATTCGATGTTCCTGCTGATGCCGCAGCCAAGGAGCTGGCAGGCAAGAAGGCCCGTCTTCTTGTCGAGGTATCTTCCGTCCGCCGCACGGAAGAACCCGCCCTGGATGACGAATTCGCAAAGGATCAGGGCAAGGAGAATTTGGATGAACTGAGATCCGAGATTCGGACACGCCTCGAAAAAGAGAAAGAGCGTAAATCCGAGGAGCTCCTCGAAAGAGATCTGGTCAATATCCTCATAGAAAACAATCCGATTACAGTGGGTGACAATCTGCTCCGCACACAGACGGAGTCGCTGGTGGAAGGTTTCATGGCCATGATCGGGCTGCGCCTCGATTACCTTCCCCAGGAGCAGAAGGAAGACTTCCTTGCCCGCTACAGGGATATGGCCGAGCGTTCCCTGCTGTCCGTGGTGCTTCTAGAGGCTATCGCACGTCAGGAGGGAGTGGAACTCACGGACGAGGATCTTGACGACTACCTCAGGCACGTGGCTGAAACACGCAACGAGAGCTTCGAGAGGGTCAAGGCTGAGTACGAGAAAGAAAAGGATCCCACCACCCGTGAGCTGGCTCTCCACCGCAAAGTCATGAAGTGGCTCATAGAGCAGTCGAGTGTTGAAGAGAAAGTGGTGGATGAGTTCCCCAAAGACGAGTCTGAGTCTTCAGATCAGGATGGAGCCGACGACTCAGCTAGGTCAGAGGCCTCTAGTGAAGAGGCAGACTCTGATACCCGGGAAGAGACCAAGGAGGAGAACTGATGTACATCATCCCAACAGTGGTCGAACAGACCCACCGTGGTGAGCGTGGATGGGATATTTATTCCCGCCTCCTCAAGGATCGCATCGTGTTTCTGGGATCGGCCATAGATGATGATGTGGCCAATTTGGTCATAGCCCAGCTTCTCTACCTGGAATCAGAGGATCCTGAGAAGGATATCATGCTCTACATCAATTCCCCGGGTGGTGTCGTGACAGCCGGTTTGGCCATTTATGACACAATGCAGTATATAAAAAGCCCGGTTAATACCATCTGCATAGGTCAGGCCGCATCTATGGCTGCGATTCTCCTGGCTGCCGGCGAGGCTGGGAAGCGTTTTGCCCTTCCCAATGCCAGAGTCATGATGCATCAGCCTCTTGGTGGTTTCTCTGGTCAGGCCTCAGACATCGATATTCAGGCCAGAGAGATTCTCAAAATTCGCGACCGTCTCAACAGGATCCTATCTCACCACACCGGGCAGCCCCTCGATAAAGTTGAAAAGGACACGGATCGTGACTACTATCTGAGCGCAGAGGAGGCCCGCGATTATGGTCTCGTTGATGAGGTCATATATCCCCGTTCCGAGGCAGAGTCCAAAGAGAACGATTCGGAAAAAAGCGAATAATTACAATAAGTTGGCCGCCTCTTCGGAGGATTTATGAGTAAACTCACCGATAAACACGGGTTGGATAAAAACCTGAAGTGCTCGTTTTGCGGGAAGTCAGTCAGTCAGGTCAAGAAGCTCATTGCAGGTCCGGGGGTTTATATATGCAATGAATGCGTCGATCTGTGTATGGATCTCCTGCATTCGAGGGAGCCCCAGGAAGACAAGAAAGACGAGAAGCTCTACGACCAGGACGGTCTTCCAAAGCCAAAACAGATTAAGGACATTCTGGATCAGTACATTGTCGGCCAGGAGCGGGCCAAGAAGATTCTTTCCGTAGCTGTTTACAACCACTACAAACGCCTTGAAATCGTCACTGAGGGAGGGGATGAGGAGAAGGAAATCCTCCAGAAGTCCAATATCCTTCTTCTTGGTCCCACAGGATCAGGTAAAACCCTGATGGCTCAGACACTGGCGCGTGTGCTGGATGTGCCGTTCACAATAGTTGATGCCACTAATTTTACCGAGGCCGGCTATGTGGGCGAGGACGTAGAGAATATTCTGGTAAACCTCCTCAACGCTGCCAACATGGATGTGGAAAAGTGTCAGAGGGGCATCGTCTATGTGGATGAGATCGACAAGATAGCCCGCAAAACAGACATGCTGTCTAGGGATGTGGGTGGTGAGGGAGTCCAGCAGGGGTTGCTCAAGCTCATGGAGGGCACCAAGGCCTCTATATCCCCCAAAGGTGGACGTAAGGTTCCCAATCAGGAGACGATTCTCATAGACACCTCAAACATACTGTTTGTTTGTGGTGGTGCTTTCAGTGGTCTTGAGGAAATAGTCGAAAAACGTCTTGGTTCCATGAAAATTGGGTTCGGATCGGATCCAAAGCCCCGGAAGAAAACACCCAAAGAGCGCGATGAGCTTCTGGCACGAGTAGAACCTCAGGATCTGCTGGTGTACGGCATGATTCCCGAGTTTGTTGGACGTATTCCGGTTATTGCTCCATTTGAAGAGCTCACCAAGGATGCTCTGGTGGATATCCTCACCAAGCCCAAAAATGCTCTGGTTAAACAGTATAAATGGCTGTTCGATCTCGATGGAGTGGAGCTCCAGTTTACAGAAGGAGCTCTTAAGGCCATAGCTGAAGAAAGTCAGCGAATGGGTACTGGCGCCAGGGGACTCAAGTCCATCATGGAGCGGGTCATGCTCGATGTGATGTTTGAGATTCCGTCCAGAACGGATGTCGAGAAAGTCATCATCACAGAGGAAGCTGTCAGCGGCGGGGCCTCTCCTACACTGCTCCTCAAGGACGGAGTGACTACAAAACTGGAAGTTACGGAATAAACAGACATGACAGAGGCGCAGAAAAGCGGGGTATCTCCCCGTCTTCCATTATTGCCGTTAAGAAATCAGGTGGTTTTTCCAAACACAGGGGTGTCAATATTGGTTGGCAGGCCTTCCTCGGTATCAGCTTTGAGTGATGCCCGTGAGGAACATGAGGGGTATCTGATAGTTACTCTTCAGAAGGCTCCGGACATAGATCGTCCCGCACCGGAAGATCTGCACAATACCGGCACACTGGTTCGCGTGGTTCAGATGGGATCCGCTTCCCGTGGGCCCTATACTGTTCTGCTAGCTGGCTCCCGCAGGGTTCGCATAAGGGAATATGTATCCTCAGATCCGTTTTTCGAGGTAGAGTACGATTCCATTGAAACACACAACGATATCCCAGAAGAGGAAAAATCCGCCTATCTATCTGAACTCAAAGAACTTTTTGCACGTTATGTAGAGGCTAGTCAGCACCTTGGAACGGGTCTGAGGCTGCCTACGGAGATTGTCTCAACCGTACTTGACGTGGAAGAACCGGAACGTCTGGCAGATATCGTGGCAGGCAATTTCAAGCTGCTGGCGCCTAATAAGAAGCAGCATCTCTTAGAGATAGTGAGCCTCAAGGAGCGGTTTGAATATCTACTGGATCAGCTCGAGACGGCAAGTGACTATGCTGAGCATCAGAATACCGTCAAGAAAGATGAGTCCATCAGGGATCTTCTGATGAACGCCAGGTCTAGGGGTCCTGCAGTAGATATTCCTGCTGCAGGTTCTGAGGAGAAGAACGAGCTGGATGAGCTGGAAGAGGAGATTCGGCAAAAGCCGATGCCTGATGAGGTCAGGGAGAGAGCCCTGCGCGAGCTTGCCAGGCTGAGGGATATACCGCCGTTCATAGCCGAGGCCTCGATACTCCATAATTATCTGGACTGGCTACTGGCTCTTCCCTGGCACGAGTATACGGAGGATCAGTGGGACCTCAAGGAGGCTGAGAAGATACTCGATGAGGACCATTATGGACTTCAGAAGGCCAAGGAACGAATACTGGAGTATCTTGCAGTTCAGTCGCTCTCAGGACGCATACGCGGTCCCATATTGTGTTTTGTAGGTCCTCCAGGAACCGGTAAGACTTCTCTTGCCAAGAGTGTGGCTCGGGCCTGTGGCCGTAACTTTGTGCGTATTGCACTTGGTGGTGTACGGGATGAGGCAGAGATTCGGGGACACCGCAGAACATACGTAGGAGCCATGCCCGGCAAGATAATTCAGGCACTGACGAAGGCCAAGAGCTCCAATCCTGTTATGCTGCTGGATGAAATCGACAAACTGGCTTCCAGCTACAGGGGCGATCCTGCGGCTGCTCTGTTGGAGGTCCTGGATCCAGAGCAGAATTCCACCTTTGTAGATCACTACCTCAACATGGACTACGACCTGTCCAAGGTACTTTTCATCACAACGGCCAACTACCTCCATGCAATTCCGGAGCCTTTGAGAGATCGTATGGAAATCATAGAGCTTTCTGGATACACGGAGATAGAGAAGTTAGCCATTGCAAAGAAGTATCTCATTCCCAAACAGCTGGAGTTCAACGGTCTGACAGAGGGTAAGGTCAGGTTTACATCTGGCGCTCTTGAATCCATAGTTACCAACTACACCAGGGAGGCTGGTGTCCGTAATCTGGAGCGACGTATCTCGTCCATCCTGCGTAAAATCGCCAAGAATGTGGTTGAATCGGGGCATAAGGCATCTGAAGTGGATGTCGTGGTGCGAAAACGTGACCTCCAGCGCTATCTAGGCGTTCCCATACACGGGGATCTGAGCCGGGAACGTGAACCCCAGGTGGGAGTGGTCAACGGCCTGGCCGTGACCCCTCATGGAGGAGAACTGCTGCGTACAGAGGTTGCCGTTCTTCCTGGAGGCGAGGGGCGTCTTGTACTGACCGGCAAACTTGGAGAGGTCATGCAGGAGAGTGGCCGTGCTGCGCTTTCATTCGTACGATCCCGTGCCAGAAGCCTTGGGATATGTGCTGATTTTCACCGTCACGTGGATCTTCATATTCACTTTCCGGTGGGGGCTATTCCCAAGGATGGGCCATCTGCGGGCATAACCATGGCCGTAGGCATGGTATCGGCTCTTACGGGTCTTAAGGTACGTAATGATGTGGCCATGACAGGAGAGATAACCTTGCGCGGTCAGGTTCTTCCCATCGGCGGACTGAAATCCAAACTCCTGGCTGCAAAGCGCAACGGGATTTTAACGGTTATCATTCCTTCCAAAAACATGAATGATTTAGCGGAGATACCGACTGAGATCACCAAGGGGCTCAATATCGTTCCAGCAGCACACATGGACGACGTACTACGGAATGCCCTTGTGCCCGAAGCCCTTGCAACCATTGAACTCCCTACACAACCCGTGGACTGGAAGGAGGAGGTAGGCAGCAGGAATGAAACGCAGAAAAGGTAGCAAAAAGTCTTCCGGAGCCGGTTCCAGAAAACCTGTTGCCACTCTGCCTGTCGAGAAGTTCGATCCGCACGCAGTTGAACTGGTCAGATGGCTGAATACCAATGGTCATGAAACATATATAGTGGGGGGTAGTGTACGCGATCTGCTGCTGGACAGGACGCCAAAGGACTTTGATGTGGTGACCAGCGCCAGGCCTTCCACAGTGAAGTCGCTCGTCCCCAACTCAAGGGTTATTGGGCGTAGGTTCAAGCTGGTTCATGTGTATACCTATGATAGGGATTCTGATCAGGTCAAAATCATAGAAACTTCCACATTCAGACTTGCGCCGGTATCTTCCGGCTCCCAGTCGGGTGTACTGAAGCATGACAATGTGTTCAGTGACTCACCGGAGGATGATGCCCTTCGCCGTGATTTTACTGTCAATGCCTTTTACTACGATGTTGAGACAGGCAATGTGTATGATTTTGCCGGAAATGGAATGGAGGATCTGGAGGCCAGGGTTCTGAGAACCATTGGAGATCCTGATATACGCTTCCAGGAGGATCCTGTTCGCATCATGCGCGCTGTCCGGTTTGCTTCCAAGCTGGGTTTTAGATACGAGGGCAAGACCCTTGAATATATGAAGATGCACGCAAACCTTATTCCTGAGGCTTCGCCGCGCCGCGTCAAAGATGAGGTTTGGAGGATGTTCCTTTCCTCGTACGGTGCAAAAGCATTCACCCAGTTTATGGATTTGGACATAATGCAGTTCATTCTTCCTGGGCTATGGGATTTGTGGAAGTATTTCCGCTGGAACACCATTACCCGTGCCCTGGAAAAGGCCTCTGAGTTACCGAATAGGGTAGTAGACAAGGTCACCCTCACCCCCGTTTTACTTTATCCGGTTTTGGTGGATGCCCTGGAAAACCATACATACAAGGCCAGCATATCCAAACTGCCAGATAGAAAGAAACTGGCAGCCATTCTGGGAGATTTCGGTTATACGACAAAAGAAACAGCAGATGCCCTTCAGTTGCTGGACTTTTTTATTTATATGCGTACAGCAGCGCGACGCCGTGGCCACATAAAATCAGAAGTTTTGAAGTCAGGACTTTTGCCCAGAGTGTATCTGTCAGAAGCCATATTCCAGTATGCAACAGAAGATATATGGAATCCTGATTTAGCCACTGCAAGAATAAATCAGGTTAAGCAGAAAGATATTCAGTCGGCACAGCACGAGAAGAACATGGTTTTTAGAATGGTAAAACGTGCTTTGCGGCGTAAACGGGAAATGTATTCTTCTTATGTAAAAAAAGAATTTCCGTTTATTTTATCAACAAATATACAGAATATAGACGAAGAGGAAGAAAGTTTACTCAAGTCAAAACATCGGCCAACATTTAAGCCACAGATAGATATCAGGCCTGCACCATTTGATTTGGAACTCGGATCCACGGATTATTATAGAGATGCTGTTGTATATGACAGCGATTTCAAGAGCTATAAAAGGGATATTGATTTTTACAGGATAATGGCTCTTTCTTTGGGAGGTCCTGTTCTTGATATGGGTTGTGGGACTGGGCGCTTGATGGCGCGCTGGGTCAAAGAAGATATCAAGGTGGTTGGAGTAGATTCCAGCGCAAGTATGCTTGAAAAGGCGAGGCAGCGTCTGAATTCGCTGGGCTCTGGACGCAGACCGTTATGGAAGTTGATTCAGGGAGATATGAAAGATATCAGGTTGAATGAAAAATTTAATCTGGTTGTCTCGGCTTTTAATACAATGATGCATATATATACCAGAGATGATATGAAAAGATTTTTGCATACCGTGCATGAGCATCTCATAGAAGGCGGCACATTTATATTCGATATTCTCAATCCTAATTTTGAATGGCTCATGCAGAGTCCTGATCGTAGATGGGGAATTAAACGGTTTAAACATCCTGTTTATCATGAGTGGTATTATTATTCTAGCAATCATTATTATGATGCAGAGTCTCAGATAGTATATATTCATATCTATCATGAACCTGAGCATCCTTCAGATGATTTACCTGCAAATGTTTTCAGATTTGCACAACGACTTTATTTCCCTCAGGAGATGATGGAGCTTCTCGAGGGAGCGGGCTTCCGTATAGAGGGTCTGTTCGGACATTTTGATTCCCGTGAACTAACAGTGGATGCTCCTTGCCAGGTGTATGTTGTAACGCCTTCCTCCTAATTTTACTAAATACACAATACCAGGCACTCCAACACTGTTTGTGGAGTTTAAGGTATCTAACACTTCTTTTGCCTATAACAGTTGTTACATTTTGAAGGTTACTTCCAAGGGGGCTGTCTGTAAAAATATGTGTTTCACGTGAAACAATCCCCATCTGAAAACGCAGATTTTTGTCCTAAGGTGTTTGAGTTTAGGGGCATTTGGGGCCGGGACTCTATTTGCTGAAGCCCTTGTCATTGATGTCATGTTTCCTTGCAAAGAAAGATTGAACACTTAAAAATCAGTCCATCACGGAGGGATTCACAAAATGCCTGGTACACCAAATATAATGCATATATCTCCCAAAGAGTTTATAGAGATGACCTTTAAGCTTGGAAGGATTCTGTATGAAGCCGGTATACGCCCCAAGCACACAATTTCTGTTTGGCGTGGTGGAACGCCGGTTGGCCTGGGTGTAGATGCATTTTATAGGATGCGTGGCTTTTTTATGAATCATACAACCATAGCAACAGAATCCTATAGAGGTATCAATCAGCAAGGAGAGGTTATAGTAAAAGGTCTTGAACATGTCATAAAGGTTGTTTGTCCGGAAGATGATTTGCTTATAATTGATGATGTATATGAAAGTGGTCATACCATTGAAGCTATTGTAACAGCACTGAGAAGAGGTGCTCGTGCCAACATGCCCCGTAATATTTATGTGGCAACACTTCAATATAAACCTCATAAAGTAGACTACAAAGAATTCCCGGTCTATTACGTGGAGAAGATAGGAGACGTGTGGATTGATTATCCGCATGAGCTTTCGGATCTTGTTGCACCTGATGGCGATGATTCTCTTGTCAAAAAGAAGGATGAAGCAGTCTGGAAGCTTTTACATGATGAGGTCAAAGCGCCCGGACAGATAAAAAAGTTTAATGATTTCAACTACTTATACCTAGATGATATCCGAAGGGATGCCGTAAAACTCGGTCTGCTTGTGGCAAGGGAACATAAGTTTTTCCCAGATTTTCTGATAGCTTTGTGGCCTGGTGGTGTCAACGCTGGTTTGGCAGTTCATGAGGTGTATAAATACCTTTATAAGATGGGTGAGGTTCCCATGGCTCCAGACCATGTTAGCATCAATACCACCCGTACACATCTTACCTATAAAAGCAATATCATAGGTGTCCGTTACCTTGAGGAGCGCATAGAGAGACATCATAAAATTCTACTTATCGATACGGCCTTTAAGTCCGGTCGGATTATGACTGATGTAATTGCAAAACTGAAAGAATCCTTGCGACGTAATTTGAGTCTGGGCAATGTTAAGGTTGCGACGGTTTACTATAATCCAGAAGATGACTCTACGTGGAGAATGAAGCCTATAGTTACGAGGCCTGATTTCTATGCCTGTCTTACAGATAGAACTCTTGTATATCCCCAAAATATATACAGATTGCCTTCTCCGCACAGGGATCTTAGGAAACTCCATCCTGAGTTGTGGGATATAATATATGGGTGAAATCTAACGTGATTTTCGATGTAACAAAAATTATCCACTGTGAAATGGCAAAATGTTACCCAAAGGTTTTTGAGTTGGAGAATACACGGTTCCGGTTGGTTGTTTTTATGCCCCCTTCGCTGGGGAGATTGTTTCACGTGAAACAATTTGCGGCGCACAAAATCAGGACTATCAACAGGAGGAGGACCGTCGCTTTTTGTATGATTAAAGCCCTGGGTTTTGATTCCTGCTAGTCTGTAAAGAGTGGGAGAAAAAAAGGTAAAATGGTAAAAAAGAGGCCAACAATGAGCTTTTATAAAAAATTCAAGCTACTGTTCATCTTGATATTCGTTGTTTTTAGTGCTTGTTCGGGCAGGAAATCTACATCTCCAAAACATGACTTCAGCAAACAACTTTTTCCTGAAGATAACTCATATGAACAGGCTTTATCGGCTACCCTGACCATAAAAGATAAGATATGGGCTGTAGGGACGGATAAAAAGAAAGTGGACAGCGTAACACTGCGTCTCAGTGGGAAAAGAATAAAGAAAGGGCATACGATAGAGGATATTTTTTCCGAATTGGACCCTGTAGAGGGTACGCCCTCATTTCGTCTCCTGGCGGCAAATATAAGAAATATCCACGTTATCATGCAGGACGGAATTCCGGTTATGGTAAGAGTTAGGGGACGGGATCCGTTCAAGTTAAAGGAAGTATTGCGAGATACTTATGGGTTGATAAGTGCGTATCCTCCTAAGGGAGTAAAGATAAAAAAAGGATCCCGGTGGGGAAATGTGAAAGAAAATCTTGATACGGAGCAGGATGCCGGCAAAACAGTGTACTTTGCGAAAATACAAAGAGAAATACGTGCCGTTGATGGCCCTGAGTTAATAGTATTAAGCAGGATTTCTTCATCCAGAAAGTCGCCTGTGAGTTCCAAGGGCTTTAATCTGGTTGGCACCAGTAAGGGTATCGGCACCAGTCTTATTAATATGCAGACGGGTAAATGGAGAGCAGCAAAAGCGGAATATACTTTTGTTGTGACGGCTTCAAAGCGTATCAATGGGGTTGATACAACGTGGGTTTTCAAAGAAGAGATCGTCCTGAATCTAAAATTCTGAAGTTTCCCTAAACGGCTGTGCTCTTTGCCATCTCATAAGACCTATAATCCCTCTTGTAGCGAAAAATTCATTTTGTAGTTTTTAGGGCCGTGAATGTTTCACGTGAAACATTTACAGGTACCCTCAATAGCGCTAGGTGTCAGAAATTGAAAAAGTTTTATTCCTTGAATGGAGATGAAGTGGGGGTTATAGAATGGCTCTGAATAGTGAAAAGGTGATAATTATGATTTTTGATAAACGGACAGCCAAAAGTCTTGAATGGGATATGTTGGTAGAGGAGTGGAGAAAAAGGTGTCATACGTCAGGTGGAGCTGTTGCCGTAACAAATCTGGCTTTATACCAGGAATGGTCCGAAGCCGATGAGCGTCTTCAGATGATAGAGGAGTTAAGAAAACTCAAAAGAGAGGGCAGGGGGATATACATATCTGATATACCTGAGATGGAAGATATCCTATCAGTGATAGAAAAAGGCGGATATCTCAAAGCTAAGGATCTTTCTAAAATCATATTGCATTTGAGAAATGTCAAAGACGTTCAAAAACAGGTGGATGAAAAAGAAACACCCGTTTTAAGCAGGCGTTTTGGTGGTTTGGAGTCAATGGGCTATCTTTTGTCAATGCTGGATGCCTCTGTTGATGAGGAGGGGAATGTCAGGTCTGATGCCAGCCCTTCACTGTATGGTCTTAGAAAAAGATTACAGGAATTGCGGAATGAGACGGTGAAGAAACTGGAAAATATGATGCAAAGTAGCTCGGTAGCGCCGTATCTGCAGGATGATTTTTATACAGTCAGAGAAGAAAGGTATGTAATTCCTGTAAAGTCCGAATTTCGTTCGCAGGTGCCCGGAATGATTCACGGGATTTCCTCATCAGGGCAGACCGTATATATCGAACCATTTGCTTTGGTGGATCTAAACAGCAGGATAAGGGAGATAAGGCTGGATATAGAGCTTGAAGAGCTCCGCATATTAAGTGATCTCGGAGATGCTGTGAGTGATGAGCTCTCTAAGTTGAAACGTAACATGTCCCTGATGAGTGAGCTTGATGCTTGGCTAGCAGCAGCACAGCTGGCGGATGATTTGTCATTGGAACCGTGGATATTTGGTAACAAGTTGGCACTTCGCAGGGTTAGACATCCGGTTTTATTGGCTATGGGCAGGAATGTGGTTCCGAATGATGTTATATTGGAACCTAAAAAAATACTTCTTGTTACGGGCCCGAATGCAGGAGGTAAGACCATCCTGCTTAAAACCATAGGTTTGAGTATAGCCATGGCCTCAGTGGGACTTCCGGTGCTTGCGAAAGATAGTGAAATCCCTAGATATGAGCGTTTACATGCGATGATCGGAGATGCCCAGGATATTACAGATCACAAGAGTACGTTTTCAGGGCATATAGAATGGTTAAAACATATAATTGAAGGTGTCAAATCTCGCGATCTCGTACTCATCGATGAACTGGCTTCTGGCACAGATCCTGCACAGGGTGCTGCCTTGGCTCAGGCTATCCTAGAGTTTTTGGGGGATAGGCATGCACAGGTGGTTGCCACGACACACTATTCTGTTTTAAAGGCGTTAGCTCTTACGGATAGCCGTTTTGCCAATGCTTCCATAGGTGGGACTGGGATTCAGCCAGATTATAAACTGGTATTTGGTGTGCCTGGTGTATCCTCTGGTATAAACTTGGCCAGACGATTAGGGCTCCCTGAAAAAATTATAAAGCGTGCAGAAAGTATATTTCGTGAAGGAGATAGGGGGTTGGATGAGCTTTTCAGACAGCTCAGAGAGCGGGAGGCCTTTCTCAAAGAACAGGAAGAGCAATTGGCGGCGTCTTTGTCAGAAGTGGAGGAACTAAAGAGTATCCTCCAGAGGGAAAAAAAGGTTATAGAGCGACAACGTATTGAAATTATTGAAGAAAAACGCGACGAGACCATGAAGGAGCTGGACCGTCTGAAAGAAATGATCGCTGTTTTGCAGACGAGAGCAAAAAGAAGCAAAAAGTCTGGTCGCGAGACAAGATCTAGTGATCTGAAACAGTCTGTGGAGCGCATAACTGGAAGAATAAGGGATCTGGAGCGCTCAATCACAAAAGAGCCTGAACTGAAAGTTGGAGCTAAGGTCCGATCACTGTCCTTGGGCAGAGAAGTAGAGGTACTCGAGATTAGAGGCAATAGAGTAAAAGTTCGTTCTGGCGCGTTGTTTGTAGAACTTGGGAAAGATGATCTCAGAAGTATGGTAATTCCTGAAGAGGACAAGAGAGAACACACCGAGCGGACATCTCGAAGACCAAGTGGAAAAGTGAAACCTGGCATATCTACAGATGCTACAGATGGCCCCACGGATGTTCACATTATGAAGCCGTCTACGACATTGGATTTACGTGGACGAAGAGTTGATGATGGCCTAGAGGTGTTGGAAAAATTTATAGATCAGATGATGATGAAAGGGGAATCTTCTTTCACGGTCATACACGGATACGGGTCCGGAGCCATGATGAAGGCAGTAAGAGATTACCTAAAGAAGTCACCATATATAGCCTCATTCCGTCCTGGCCAAAAAGGGGAAGGTGGTGATGGAGTTACAGTAGCCTTTTGCGTATAAAGAGAAACTTGTTTTATTAAAATTGAATGAAGTTAGGGTTATTGTGGTGTACGAATGTTTGTATGCCGATTTTATTTTAGTTGTGAAATTGTTGTAATTTTGTGTGATGGGGTGCAGAGGCTTTATTTACAGTCAGAGGTTTAGTCATCCGAATCATTTTGGGAATCAATATTTATCTCGCCGAGAACAACGGGAGGGTGTTCCCGGTTTACTGGCATGATTGGCATATCCTGGGTTAGAACCATAACGAAGTCTCCATCTTCTTCCTGACCCTCTTCATCTTCTTCCCCGCTTGAATCGGTAAGACTGAGGCCCCCATCCTCCAGGATGGTCCGTTCATCCTCTAGAATGATGTCATCGTCACTGACTTCATAAAAGTCATCTGTTTCGTCTGATGTCAGATGCTTGTCTTCCTGCTTGTCTGCGGAGATCTCTTCACCCGGAGACAATGCAGCTGCAAAGGGATTTGGCTCTTCTTCCACGGGTTCGCTTTCGGAGGTGATGTCTCCGGTGTCCTCTCCAATATGCAGGGATTTCATTATCTCCCGCATTATCTGTCTGGAACTGGGTTTTTTGTCAGGGGAGCCGCTGGCGTCTGTCTGTGAAAATTCGTCGTGTTCTGTTGATTCGGAGGAGGTGGAATTAAATAACTCTTCAGCTTCTTCCGCGCTCAGGATATGAGTTTCAGCTTCCAGAAGTTCTGGTTCCCATGGGACCTCGCCATCGTAAGGAGGCTCAGGGTATGCTGGGTGTTCAGTCTGGGTAGGCATTTTTTCCGGCAATTTTTCATCTGGGGGGTATGGGGGAACTTCTGTTGGTGACGTATCAACGGGAGCTCCATCCGTTTCTGTCCCCGTATCTCTCGTCAGCGGATGAAGGGAAGTTGTTTTTTCCAGTATATTCAAGGGATTTTTGTCTTCATAATCGCTGTCAGGAGCAGAAGAGAGGGCTGTAGGCTCGTTGAGGTCTTTCTGAAGGGTACTCTCCGTGTCAGATGAAGTACTTTCTACTAGAATCTCAGTTGGAGCGTCCAATGTATCCTGCGGTATGTCTGCAGATGGAGGAATCGGAGGCTCCATTATCATCTGATAATTGTCAGAGTCATCGTCTCCAAGGAGTACTGTTGCACTGGTATAGATATCAACGTCGTTGATCTCAGGCACGACAGGCTGGATCTCTGGATCTTCCAGTGCATCTGTTGCAAGGTTCTGTGATGTTGTGAAGTTGGGATCTTCCCGAATGAGATCGACGCCTTCCCGTGGAAGATTCTGGGTGTTTTCTAGGACCCCAAATTGTTCGAGGCGTTTTCGTTCGTCCTCTTTTTCAGTGGAGAACAGATTTCCCATGATCTTGGCGAGATCTGAATCAGTGTAACTAGGAGAGTGTATGTTAAGGAATTCCCTGAGAGCGCTAGCGAATTCGAGAGCGTTCTGGTATCGCTTGTTCAGATCCTTACTGAGAGCCTTGTGGACTATACGCTGCAGCATGGGAGGTATGGCAGGATTTCTGGTTCTTACAGGGATGAATTTGCCATCTCTGACTTTCATAAGCATTTCCACCTCTGTTGCAGCAAGAAAAGGTGGAACCAGAGTCAACATCTCATACAGGACGATGCCCATACTGAAGATATCGGACCTGGCATCCAGCTTTTTGCCCATGGCCTGTTCCGGGCTCATGTATTTAGCTTTCCCCTTGACTATGCCGGCCTTTGTTTTGGTGGATGAAAGAGAAGCCTTGGCAATTCCGAAATCACAGAGTTTTACTTCGCCCTCATATGAAATGAGAATATTTGAAGGGCTGACATCACGGTGTACCAGATTAAGGGGGTTGCCATTACGATCCAGTTGTGTATGGGCAGCGTGCAACCCTTCCAAGACTTTTATGGCAATGTACGCGGCATCTTCTGGCCGCATGAAACGTTTGACTCTGCGGTGTTTCTCAAGAACCGTACGCAGATCTTTGCCATCCACATATTCCATTACGAGAATATATTCGTCCTGGATTTGCCAAAATGCGTAGACCCTTGCGACAGAGGGATGTTCAATAAGCGTGGCTATTCTTGCCTCATCGATGAGCATTCTGATGAGGTCCTCGTTCATGGCGGAGGGAAGTAGTCTTTTTATGGCCACTAATTGAGGATTTCCGGCCTCGTCAAAGGTTTGGGCTCGGTATATTTCAGCCATACCTCCAATACCAATGACATCCAGCAGATAGTATTTGCCAAGTCGGCGCGCTTTTGACTGATTCATCATAATACCGATAGGGCTGACTGACAGGTGAATCCGGAGTTTTTTGGATTCAGTTGTTTCAGCCCCCGTTTTATCCCCATAAATATATTGCAGCAGAGTATCTTAGTAAAGAATGCTGGATAAACCAAGTTAGGCGGTAACCCAGTCGTTTTTGTCTGTTAAGATCAAAGCCTTTGTTTTACGGGCAGGGAGGTGCGTGGTGTAGGACGCGCACGATTTTACGGAGCTCCAGATATCACTCATGCATGGAGCCCGGTTTTTCAGATGATTGGAGCCAAGAGCCGCGGTCTGTCAGTGTTTGGGCATTGGGTGTTTTTGTACGAATATGCGCGGCAGCAGCCTCCACCTGCAAATCCGTGTTTGTCATCCATGTCGTACATCCTAAACGAGAAGATCTGACATTTCAGAACACACCCGCGATAGGAAAAATGCCAAGGCCGTCAGGTCCTCCAGCAAGGCTCGGTGGTATGCTATCCTGGCTGGATCTACTTTTGCTTCAAGAGTGTGTGCGGGCTCTCGTAGGACCGTCGAGCTGCCCTTCAAGGGTGCGTGGTATGGCGTCCTGGCTGGACATGCTTTCGCTTCAAGAACACGTGCAGGCTCTCGTAGGATTGTCGGGCGTCCTGCAAGGGCTGCCTGCGAATAATGGCAGATGAATCTGAAGTTTCAGATGCCCTGGACTATACGGCGATACCTTAGAACACCATCAACGGTTTTTACCGGAGTTTCGAAAAATACATCCCGTATCACCAGTGACGTCGAGCTGCCCTGCAAAGGTGCGTGGTTAGCTTCCTGACCTTGCTTCAAAATGGGTGCAGGCACTCGTAGAGGCTGTCGAGCTGCCCCCGCAAGGGTCCGTGGTAAGCCTTACTGACAGGACATGCTTTTGCTTCAAGAGTGTGTGCAGGCACTCGTAGGGGCGTCGGGCTGCCCTGCAATGGCCCGTATTAAGCCATCCTGGCTGGATATGCTTTTGCTTCAAGAACGGGTGATACTAATTCATTGCCCCAAGAAGGCTCTCACACGGGTTCACGGCCTTTGCGGCACGGTCCACACGCCTCGTCACAAGGCTTGGAATTACGCGGCA
>JALWFW010000176.1 GCA_027013865.1 Polyangiaceae bacterium
CTTATATACTGGTGGTAGGGGCACGGGAGATGGAGTCGGGCACCGTGGCACCCAGGAATCGTGGTAAGAACGAGCCCGCCGTATCCCTCGATGAATTCCTTTCCCGACTCAGGGAAGAGGCAACTTGGCCCATCCTGCCTGATTTTGAATGAAACAGGATGACAAGCACTTTTTTTTCATATAACCTGACGCAACCAGAAAGGAGGTAGAGCCATTAGGAGATCAAGAGATTCCGGAAGGAAAGTCGAGCCATATCGTGTTAACGAACGCATTCGTGCCCACCGGGTCCGTGTGATAGACGAGAACGGAACCCAGCTGGGGATCATGTCCCCGTACGATGCACTAAGAATTGCCCAGGGTAAGGGCCTGGATTTGGTGGAGGTCAGCCCCAAGGCAGAACCGCCAGTCTGCAAAATTCTCGATTACGGCCGCTTCAAGTACGAGCAGGCAAAGAAAGAGAAGCAGAAGAGGGCCAATACCACCACGATCACGGTCAAAGAAGTCAAGTTCCGTCCCAAAACGGACGATCACGACATCGAGTTCAAGGTAAAACACATCAAGAAGTTCCTCGAGGAGGGCTCCAAGGTCAAATTGGTGATCATGTTCAGGGGCAGGGAGATGGCTCATCCTGAAGTGGGCATGGCGCTTTTGGAGCGTGTCCTCGAGACCGTGGGCAAGGAAGAAGTGGTGGTGGAGCACCGTCCCACACAGGAGGGACGCAACCTGACGATGATCATAGCTCCAGCCAAGAAGAAGCATTCATAAGGAGGCCGTCATGAGACTGTATTCCAGCAAGGTTCCTGCCATGGCTCACGACATAGTAGAGCTCCTGGTCAAGGACGGAGACATTGAGTGTCTGGATCAGAAGGAAGTAGAGCTCGATGTCGAGTCCGTACTCAAGGAGTACATCAGGATGGAGCGGGAACTTTCTGACAGGGTTCGTGACGTGCTATCCATCCGGGGCCTCAGTTACACCAATTTCGGGAAGATCAAACATGAGCTGGCTGCTGAGCAGGACTTTCCCCTGGGAGAGGATGCCGTCCGGTGGTTGGCCGATCAGATTCTCGAGATGATGATGCGTTCCCCCAATGTGGACGAGGTCTTCTCCGAGGACATCGTTCTCCGCAGAAAGCTGGAGGCCGTGATCCAAAAGTGGATGAAGATGGATGAGATGGTAGAGGAAGAGGTCCGGCGCCGCTTGAAGCACGTGGAGGAGGGCAGCGTCAGTTGGGACATCGAGTACAAACGCACGTTGGATGAGATCAGACACAAATACGGGATGGACTGATAATTGGCCAACATAGCGGTCTTTCTAGAGAAAAAGGGCTCCCTGCTGTGTCCTAGATCCATGGCCGCCGTAAGGGTAGGCCGGCTGCTCGCCACAGGATGGGGTGGAACT
Organism: Polyangiaceae bacterium; assembly: GCA_027013865.1. Lineage (GTDB taxonomy): Bacteria > Myxococcota_A > Polyangia > HGW-17 > JALWFW01 > JALWFW01. Next base: position 1,400 of record JALWFW010000176.1, read on the forward strand.
CTATACGGCGTCGCTTTGGTGCAGGAAGCATCGCAACTGCCTGAAATTATTGAGATTTCAAGCAGAGAAGGGATTGATAAGGTCATTGCCGTAATGGCTCCTATGATTTCTGTGGACGAGCCATCTTCGGCTTCCCTTGCTCCGGCCATTCTTCCCGTTACCACCAGATATTCCTTTGGTGTGTTCCTTTTCGGGGCATCCGTAGGCTCTTTCGAGCTGGCTTCTTCCATTGCTGCCCATCGCAGTTCTTACTTCGTGTCCAATATGGAAGTCGAAAAGGGTGATGATGGCTCCATGTTACTGGTTCATGCCCTTCCGGGAACCAGAAGGGTCATCCGGTGGTCACCCCGAACCATGGAGAAGTTTCTGGTGGGACTGGTGCACGCACCACCCTATGAAGCTCCTCGCGGTTCAGAAGACGAGGTGGATGCAGTGGCTTCTCGTAGTACTGCAACCCTCCGTTTTTCATGGCTGTTCATGGACCGCCACACAACCGGCGAAGATTCCAGGTTTTACGTCATACTAGGCACGAAAGCCCACCAGTTCAAAGATTCGCTGATTCAGTGGGGACAGAGGGTCGGTGTGCCGGTGTTTTTATCTCCTGCATCGTATCCGGAGCCCTCTCCATGGGGAAGGCTGTGTGCTTCACCCATGAGTGCATCAGCAGACGGGGCAGTCATGATTGGTCTGGATGAGAAAGACGTGCTGCGGGTTCTTCCCGGGGTACATCTGGCCCGCAGAGTAGCCTTGGTAGACACCACTTTGCCCGCAGGTGTGACCTTCCCCTATATCATGCCATGGGATGGACCCTCGGAGGAATTCATCAGGATGGTCATCGAGGAGTATGCCGTATGAGCTCCAAAAGACTGATGTTGCTGATTCCCGCCTCCGAGCAGGTCTACCGTTCCTTCCTCGAGCCGGTGTGGCATGGTGCACAGTGGATGGTACGACGCAGGAAATGGTCCTGTGATGTGTTCATCTTTGGAGAAGGCCTGACTCTCCTTCCTGTCGGAGATATGCCAGGATTTACTTACAGCCGTCTAGTCCATCCCAGACTGGAGAGAATCCCTCTGGAGCACTTCGGGGAAATCCTGGCTCCCCTTATCCGTTCACAAAATCCCGATCTCGTACTCATGCCGCAGTTTTTGGGCCCAGAAGACACGGGTCTCCTGCCTGCCAGTGTCGCCCACCATGCCGGCTACTCATTCATCGCCTGGGGGGCCGGAATCGATGCCTCTCCTGCAGGTATCGAGGTCGTGAGGCCAGCCAGTAGAGGTACGATGCATCTGACTTTTTCCTCAAAACTGCTCGTGTCCATGATGTCCGCACCTGTGGCAGCGCACGATCTCGAAGTCTCGCTACCCAGGGGAAGGCCGGTGGACGAGGCCGTATTCGATGGCATCGACTGGGTATTCATAGAGGCCATGGAACGGCTTTCCGCCATGGCAGATGATACCCAGAACGAAGAGATCCCCTCTGCCGGCAGTGCAGACGGTGTAATCGAATGGCTGAGGAGTTCTGATTATGACAACCTCACATGATGACAGGATAACTGATCTGCGTTCAGATACGGTGACGGTTCCTGGCCCCGAAATGCGTGAGTTCATGGCCCGGGCCGAGGTGGGAGATGATCTCATGGGGGAGGATCCCACGGTATCCCGCCTTTCCAAGCACGTCGCCGCAATGTTCGGCAAGCGTCATGGAGTATTCACCCCCTCTGGAACCATGGCCAATCTGCTGGCACTTTTGGTAAATGCCCGGCGTGGTGATCACGTTATAGTCCCTCGTGGAGCCCATGTGGCATGGTACGAGTCAGCCGGAAGTGCTGTGGCTGCGGGGGTGGAAGTTCAAGAAGTGGGCAGGGACCCGTTTTTCACCGTACAGGAAATGGAGGAGGCCATCCATCCGGCAGAGTCTTATTATTCCAGGACCTCCATGGTATGGCTGGAGAATACCCACAACCGCGGCGGCGGTCTCATCTGGCCGGTGCACGACATGGACAGCATTGCAGTGCGGGCCAGAGAGCTTGGCCTGAGGGTTCATCTGGACGGTTCGCGGATATGGAATGCTCATGTGGCCACAGGCGTACGGCTGTCTGAATGGGCCGCCCATGTCGACACTATGAATGTATGCTTCTCCAAGGGCCTTGGCGCTCCGGTGGGTTCCATGCTTCTCGTGGACTCTGACGAAGACCTGGAGCTGGCCCTTAGGATGCGCAAGATGCTGGGCGGTTCCATGCGCCAGTCCGGTTTTCTGGCGGCTGCGGCACTTTATGCAGTGGAGCACAACATATCCCGTCTGAAGGAGGATCACGCCCGTGCTCGCGCTCTCGCTTCCATGCTTAGGGACTGTGAGCTTCTCAAAGTCTCCGAACCACAGACCAACATCATAATGGTCGACCTTCCGTTTTTGGCCCACGACATGGAACACGCATGTGCCAGGGAGGGGGTTTTGTTCCACGCCTTCGGTCCCAAGCGCATAAGACTGGTTACCCACATGCATATCACTGAACAGGACGTCTCTCGTGCGGCTTCGGTGATCAAAGCAGCGGCAAAGGGGCTGGTCAGATGAATATACGCGGGGGACTCCTGCGTAACTACTTGATTTTACTGCTTTTCTTTGCATCGTGTTCATCAGGGGGCACTCATCGCCTTCCTGGATATGATACTAGGGTCAAAGCTCGTCAGGGGGCACGAGAATATCGGCTGAAGGCCAGCCAGGACAGAAACCACTACCGCGCCTGTCTTGAGATGGAACACTCGGCCCGTCTTTATGAAGAAGCCGGTGATAAAGTTGCCTCCATGCGCATGTGGCGTGCTCTACGGGACAGAAAGTCATGCTCGGAGAAAATTAGGGCCCGTGCCATGTTGAAATTGTCCGGGTCGTGGAACTCATCGGATTCGGCACTTCTGGCCCTGATGAGGCGTTATCCGTGCACTCCAGCAGCAGAGGATGCCATCTCCTTTCTGCTGAAAAGGTGGCTTTCGGGATCAGGGCCCGGGAACGATGGACTCGTCCGCGCCGAAAAATTGAGTCTGCACAGATGCCTGGAAGATGACAGGGCATGGATCTTGGGTGGATATCTTCGCAGGTCCGGAAGACTTCGCATGGCACTTGTATGGTTCAGACGCCTTGGAGCAATGGTAGGCTCTCCACTTCAGGATGATGGCCTGTTTGCAGGTGCACGCCTGGCACACCGACTCGGACGTACTGCACTTGCTGCATCCATGTTGGAGACTCTGGTCTCCAGCCATAGATCGTCGTGGATCCTGGGACGTTATGACTCCGATCTGATGGACGATGCCCTGTGGGAACTCGCTGCTGTCCGCATGGATCAGCATATGCCCGAAGAGGCCCTTGAGGTTTTGGATCTTCTCATTTCACGCTATCCAGCATCACGTCTCGTGGACGACGCTCTTCATATGGCCGCCAAAATACTGGACGGACGCGGGGACAGGTCTGGAGCATGCAGAAAGTACAGCCGCCTGTTGAGGCTCAGGCCCGACTCCAGATATACCTCTTTAGCCAGAGCATATATTGCCAAGCACTGCAGAGGTAGATGAAAATCTGATTTCTACATCTTAAAAGTCCTATCATTACAATCGGTTAGAGTTTTTTTGAGAGGGCGTAGATTTATGTTGACTATCTTTTCTCATTTCGCCAAATGACGAAGTGATGCGCAGGAAGGGTAGTGCGGCTGCATCTGCCCCGTCTGCCCATACGGTAACCTGAGTATCCTTCTGATGGAGAAGACAAGCATGCCTGAATTCGAAGCTCTTGTGAAAACAGCTAGAGCCCTATCAGATTCGGGGCGCATGAGAATTGTACTGGTACTTAGGCATGGAGAACTGTCCCCCTGTCAGTTAGTTCGATTACTGGGACTTGCTCCGTCGACGGTCTCACGTCATCTGTCACTTCTGAAGGATGCCGGTCTCGTGTCTATGCGCAGGGAGGGAAGGTGGATTCATTATTTCCGCCCTGAAGACCCTCCTGACTTCATACGTGAAGCCCTCGAATGGGTGGACCACCATGCCACCACTTCTCCGCAGATGGAGGATGATCTTAAAAAAGTCAATAATATCAGGATGATAGGTAGAGAACAACTGTGCGCTTCAGTGGAGGAGAGCACTGATGCGAAGGAGGAATGAAATGAACATGGAGAAACTTCTCGAAACCGGATTCGCTTTTCATGGTCACCGCTGTCCAGCCATGCCCCTAGGGATAAGGGCTGCCGTGGCAGCAATGGACAGGCTGGGTGTACAGCGTTCACAAGACAAAGAACTGTATGTCATATCAGAGACAGGACGGGGCCATGCTGCAGGATGTTTCCTCGATGGCATCATGGTTGCCACGGGCTGTACCTACGGCAAGTCGAACATAGAGAAACTGTATCACAACAAACTTGCCTTCACTTTGGTGGACGTGGCCTCCGGCAGGGCGGTAAGGGCGCTCATACGTCCCGAGTTCCTGGAATCCATGATGGATTCACCCTTCGTTAGGCTTAGAAAGGAGGGTGTGCCTCCCCAGGACATAGATCCCGAAATCGCAGAGCCTCTGATAAACCGTGTACTGAGTATGCCCCAGGATACTTTTTTGATACTCAAGGACGTAAAACCACCCGTTCTCGAGCGCAGGGGAGGGGATTTTGAGGTAGTACGGTGCGACAGATGCGGTGAGGCTGGTTTTGCCACGGCTTTCGTCCGGACGGCCACGGGGCATCTATGTAAGGCATGTCAGTAATCCTGTTTTTTCTTCTTCCGGCAAAGATGTATCACTTGTCTTTTTCTGAAGTCAGGGATACCTGAGATTGCCATGAATCCTTACCTGCTTGCTGCCGTGTTCTTTGCCGTGTCATCTTTCTTCTCCATGCTGGGTATGGGCGGAGGCATCCTGTACGTTCCCATTTTGCTGTTTGCCGGATATTCCATGCACGATGCTCCCGGCATCAGTCTGGTGGTCATATTTTTCGCATCCCTGGGAGCCCTCACGAATTTTTGGCGCAATGGCAGGGTGGACTGGCATCTGGCACTGGTGCTCATTGCAGTGCGCCTGCCCCTGGACATCATGGCATTCGTGGGAGGCTACTTCGCCGGAAGCATTTCCCAGCGTATTCTAAGGGCACTTCTGGCTGGTGTGCTCGTGGTGGCAGGTGTCTTGATGATGGCAGGAATACGGCCTTCAAACCGGGACCTCAAGGCTGGTCAAAAGCGCTGGTATCAGTGGTGCAGGGAATATGAAGGGCACGTCTACGTCATGAACGTTCCCCTCATGGTGACCATCTCGGCTGTGATGGGCTTCATATCGGGTATGCTGGGCATAACGGGGGGCATAATCCTCATTCCGGCCATCGTGCTTCTGTGCGGTGTCCCCATGGACATCGCCGTGGGTACGTATTCGGGTATGGTGGCGCTGACGGCCCTATTCGGTATTGCCGGGCACTCGTTCGGCGCAGGGATCAGGTGGGACATCGCCCTGCTCCTGGCTGCCAGCGGTCTGGCAGGAGGACTTGCAGGAAGCCGTATATCCCTGAAAATGAACAGAATGCTCCTCAAAAGGGTCTTTGGACTGGTCATCATTGCCATATCCCTCAGAATGATGTGGTCCGTGCTGTCCTGATTACCCTTGCCTCCATTCGGGCTTCCCTTGCTTTTTGACTGCAAAGGAATTAGAACCGCGCTCATGGAGAACGGTCACAGAGTCAAAGCACATGTGAATCTAGAGGCCATAGCCTCCAACTTCAGGTATGCGCGCTCTCTCACATCAGGAAGGCGCATAATGGCCGTGGTGAAGGCCAATGCTTATGGACATGGCGCAGTCCAGGTGGCCCGGCGTCTGGAGAAGGAAGGGGTAGACATGTTCGGTGTGGCCACCTTGGGTGAAGCCATCTCTTTGCGTGACAGGGGCGTCACGACTCCTGTGCTCATACTCACTCCACCCACACCTGAGGAGTACCGTGATATAATTTCCCGCGGTTTCTCACTAATGGTTTATGATCTCGATAATGTCAATGAAATCAATATGATAGCCAAATGCATGGGCCAGGTGGCAAGGGTGCACCTCAAGGTGGACACAGGCATGGGGCGGTTTGGATGCACACCAGAGGAGGCCCCGTCCATAGCCAGGCACATACACCAGATGGAGTGGGTGGATCTCGAGGGAGTGGCCACCCATTTCCCGCGTTCGGACGAGGGACCAGTGGGATTTACCCTGCATCAGGTGAAGGTCTTCAGGCAGGTGATAAGCGAGATGGTGGAGCTGGGGGTAGGATTCCGCCTCGTGCATGCCGCCAACTCAGGGGCCATATTGTCGAGGGTATCCCAGTCTCCGTGTAACATGGTGCGGCCTGGCTTGATGTTGTATGGCTATGCACCTTCACGCGTGCTATTCGATCCCAATCTGAGGCCTGCCATGGAGGTGGTCACGAGGGTCATTCAGGTCAAGCGCATAAAGAAAGGCACTCCAGTGGGTTACGGCCACACATTCCACGCACCTGAGGACGGTTACCTGGCGGTTCTGCCCATAGGTTACGCCGACGGTTATCCCAGGGCTCTGTCCAACCGGGGCTACGTGTGGATAGCAGGCCACGTGCTCAAGATATCCGGTCGTGTGTGCATGGACTCATCAATGGTATTCGCTCCAGAGGACGTACCCATAAAGCCCGGCGACGAGGCCGTGGTTATGGGGGTCAGGGATGGGTTCAGGTATCTTGCAGACGACATGGCTGAGGCCACGGGCTCCATACCATACGAGGTAACTTGCTCGTTCACGTCCAGGGTCCCGCGATTCTTCACCGAACGGCCACACTCACCGAAACAGCCACTGTCTGAGACAGAGTGAAGACCAGTACTGATACAAGTGTCTTATTTAGTCTCACTGTTGCCAGGGGGGGGGCTCTATGCTAATGAAAGTCTGTCGTATGTGACGTATGATACTGTTTTTTACCTACAAGGAGGGTGAAGGATGAAAAAATCGTTTGTCGTATCAACAGTCGTATTCACCGTGTTTCTGATGTTTGGTATACCCGCTCATGCCCAGGACTCGGGATTCAACCCGGCTTATCTGTCAGTGGGTGGCGGTCTGGGATTCGAGGGCGCATGGGGTGATAACACAGATAATATCGATCCGTCGGGTGCGTTCATGCTCTATGCCGACTACGAGGTGGTTCCCAACCTGGTGGCAGTAGGGGCTTCTTTGGGTTACGGCTGGCTGGGTTTAGATTCACCGGACATGACTTACAGCAGATTCATATTTGACGTCACTGGCAAGTACTTCGTGCCGCTTTCCTACGTGGGGCTCAGGGCATACGGCCTTGGTTCCATAGGATGGCACAAGGACACCTATGAATATAATGGACAGTGGGGAAGCGACTCTTCGTCGGACAGCGGTCTTTCCTTTGGTATAGGCGGTGGCGTGGAGTACCAGGTCATTCCCGATGTCCTGAGCGTTGGGGGCCGCATCCGTGCAGCACTTTTCACCTGGGATGACTCAGACTCGGATTTCAACCACTGGGATCTCATGCTCACGGCCACCTATCATCTCGTTCCTGCCAAATGACGCACATCTGAGCGGCACTTCTTGCCGTCATACTCTTCATGATTAAAATGAAACCCGCAGGAGGTCGTCCCATGAGTGAGAAAACCAGCGGTCTGACTGAAAAGGGTGCCACATTGTGCGAGTTTTCCATGTTTCCTCTGGACAAGGGAGCCAGCGTGTCGCAGTACGTGGCAAAGATAGTCGCGGTCATAGACGAAAGCGGCCTTGAATACCGCTTTGGCCCCATGTCCACCACAGTTGAGGGCTCCTATGAGGAGGTCATGGCCGTGGTGCACCGCTGCTTTGAGGTCATGCAGGCCGATAGTGACAGGGTGGTCCTTCATCTCAGACTTGATTACCGCCGTGGCCGCAGGGATTCCATGAAATCCAAGATAAAGTCCGTGGAGTCCAAGGTGGGACACGAGGTAAAGAAGTGAAAAGTTTAATATATTCAATGTGTTAGCGAGGGAACTCAATGGCTTTTACAAGCACACGAAGCGTCACCGTGGGCAGTACGGTGGTGGATTTGGTTCAGGGAGACATCACCTGTTTTGAGGCTGATGCCATAGTAAATGCCGCCAATAGCAGGCTGGCAGGGGGCGGAGGAGTGGATGGCGCCATACATGCAGCAGGCGGTCCTGAGATCATGGAGGAATGCCGTGCCATAATTGCCGAAATAGGCCGTTTGCCTCCGGGAGATGCCGTGGTGACCACAGGAGGGCGACTGCCGGCAAAGCACGTGATTCACACTGTCGGGCCGGTGTGGCATGGTGGAGGATCAGGAGAACCAGACATACTGGCCTCGTCCTACCGCAGATCCCTGGAGGAAGCACACGCTCTGGGGCTCGCCTCCGTGGGATTTGCATCCATCTCCACTGGTGTATACGGTTATCCGGTACAGCAGGCAGCGCGTATCGCCCTCAGTACCATCAGGGATTTTTTGTTGTCACATCCTGACACGTCACTGCGTCGTATCACCATGGTGCTCTTTACTCCATCTACCTTGCATGCCTTCGAGGCTGCCTTTGATGAAATCATGCATTTTCAGTCCTCTGTTACACCTTGAAGTGAATGAGCGGGTGTTCTAGTATCCACTCATCATGGTGTTGTCCCGGGACAGGTTCGACGATCCTTCCGAATACAGTGAGAAGTATCAGATAAGAGTGAGAGACCTCAAGAAGTCCTTTAGGGGTCAGATGGTACTCAAGGGCATCAATCTAGACCTGGAGCGGGGGAAGATAAACATCATCATAGGTGGCTCGGGACATGGCAAGTCGGTGACCATGAAGCATCTCATGGGCCTCATGAAGCCTGACGAGGGTCATATTTTCGTAGATGGCGTGGACATTACTGCCTTGAGTGAATACGAGCTCAACAGCATCCGCATGAAGTTTGGCATGGTTTTTCAGTATGCAGCCCTCTTCGACTCCATGACGGTGTTCGAGAACGTTGCATTTCCTCTTGTGGAGCATTCCTCCCTGAGCAAGTCGGAGATAGCAGACAAAGTATATGAAACCCTCAAGGCCGTAGGTCTTCCGGATATTGGACACAAATATCCCAACGAGCTGTCCGGAGGCATGAGAAAACGTGTGGGGCTTGCCAGGGCAATCATAATAAATCCCGAGGTCATCTTCTACGATGAGCCCACCACTGGCCTAGATCCCGTTGCCACGAAGCACGTGGATGACATGATAGCATCCATCAACAGTGAACTGGGGGTGACCTCAGTGGTCATAAGTCATGATATGGCCTCTACTTTCAGGATTGCCCACCGCATCGCCATGCTGTATCAGGGAAGGATAATAGAGGTTGGAACCCCTGAGGAGTTCAGGAATACCACTGTCCCAGAGGCAAGGGAGTTCCTGGAAGTCTCAGGTGTCTCGGTATAGAGGTATCGTAGGATGAAGGATTCGGTTGCGGCCATAAAGGTCGGGCTATTCGTGATACTGGTTAGTGTGGCGACGTGGTATGCCATTCATGCCGTCACGGAAGGGCTTGGAGAGAAAAAGGGATACCGTGTGTATGCCCTATTCGATGATGCCACCGGGCTTGTAAAAAAGTCCATGGTTCAGATTGCGGGTCTGAGGGTTGGCGAGATAGTTGGCCGCAAGCTCGATGGCACGAAGGCGCGCATAGACATATACCTGTCCAGTGACGTCAAACTTTACGAGAATGCGGTGGTGAAAAAGAGGGTGCGGTCGCTGATGGGGGGCTACTACTTGGAAATAGATCCAGGCACTCCCGAGTCTCCAGATCCTGCCACCGGAGGGGTCCGTCACAATCGCCTGCTCAAAGACAGCGAGCGGATCAGGCTAGGGCCAGAGCCCAAGACCACAGACGAGATC
>JALWFW010000177.1:0-395 GCA_027013865.1 Polyangiaceae bacterium
AAGCCTCTTATGTGAAGGAGCGCGTACACAGGGCGGTGGCTTCCTTTACGGATACCATGGCGGGACTTTCATTCGTACAGACTGCGGGATCCTCCTTCATGGCCGTCATGGTATTCGGAGGAGCCGCTTTTGTCTCACGTAATTTCGATGCTCCTCTCATCGGTGTGGCCGTGGGTCTGTCCTATTCTTCCATGACCGGTTTTCTGGCTGACATGAACGCAATGCGCATGCTTTTGGACGGTCACACCTTCAGACTGCTTTCCGCAGGTTCGAACATGTCAGTAACGCGCAAATCTCCGGTGGGGGAGGTCGCTCTCAGGAACATCAGTTTTTCATGGGATGACCGTCGTGTGCTGAACAGGGTATCCTTTCGCGTACGCCCGGGAGACGTGGTG
>JALWFW010000177.1:405-11246 GCA_027013865.1 Polyangiaceae bacterium
CAACGGAAGCGGAAAGAGTACTCTGGCACGTATCATTACAGGTATTTTGCTTCCAGACGAAGGTGCCGTCGAAGTGGATGGCGAACCTTCCGTACCACTGTGCGGTTACTGCGATCAGGAAGGAAGTGTTTTTCATGATTCCATAGAAAGTAACATCACCTTGAACAGGGGACCTCTGGACGTGTCCTATCCCATGGGCCTGCCGCTCCCTGAGGATCCTGGGCAGCATGCAGATGAACTTTCGAGGGGGCAGAAAAAGTGTGTCGCTCTTCTCAGAGCCCTTTACGGCAGTCCTGCCCTGGTGGTGGTAGACGAGCCCGAGGCCTATCTGGACGGTGAGACCAGGCAACGGGCCATAGAACTCATCCTGTCGGGAAGAGACGACTCCATGACAGTGGTTTTCTCCCATGATCCCGAAATACTGACGGCATGTGACACGGTTTATGATCTCGCCCGGCCCCATACATGGAATGACGATTGATGCTTTCGGGTATGGCATGACATGATTCATGATATTGAAGTCGTAACTGTGACCTGGAAGTCACGTATATGGTATGAGATATTTTGGTCTTATTAGCTTTATTTGCCTAATTGCTTGAGATTAAAAGACTTTTTGCACTATCGCATTGCGGGGGTAAACTGGCATGTATATTGCAAATCCTCTGACGTACGAGGAGGAGTACCATGTTCACCACAATGATTACTGCCATGACGCTCATGATGACCCAGCCGGTTCCGGCTGATTATCAGTCCTATTCTAGATGTGAAACAGCAGACAGTCAGTGGGGTTACGACGAATCATGTGATTCGGGGTGCGACTGCGGGTGCGAGGAGGCGGCTCCGGCAGCAGTCGGAACCACTCCTGTGGTGCGTCCCATGTCGCAACCATCTGTACCAAAGGATCTGGCAACACCAGAGAACCATTTTGAACAGTCCCTGGACACTTCTCTTTTGACCCTGGACACTGCCAAGGCACTTCCCAGGGATGTCATGGTCTTTGGTACCAACTTCTATATAGTCCCTTCATTGAGAGCGGGTTTGGGTTATGGACTCGAGGCCGGAGTCACCATGTTCGGCGTATATCCCATGTTCACTCTCAAGAAGGAGATCATAAGCACCGATTCCCTCGTGGTGTCGGGTTCAGGCGCCGCCCTTATTGCCGATGATGGTGAAGGCCTGATGTTCGCGGGCCTCAAGTCTCAATTGAGTGCCGGACCGCTGAACCTTTACGGTGATATTTACTTCGGGGTGCCACTGAAGGAGACTGATTCCTCATCCAGTACCATCAAGTTGGCGAGACTCGGGGCCAAGGCCAGGCTGACTCCCACCCTCTCCCTTCTGGGTGAGGTCTGGAGTGCCTCGGGCAACCTTGCCATGGAGGACGGTGTGATTGCACTGATGGGCATGAGGTTCACCTGGTATGTGGCTTCCAAACCCCGTTATGTGGATGTTTTCATGGTTTCTCACATAGATGAGTATGGCTCCACGGACTATCTACCCATGCTCATGATGAACTATGGCCTGACCTTCTGATCCGCTTCCCTAATTTTTGCCCTTATAGACTGAAAGGTGGAATGAAAAGGGTGTTGCCGTCTATGTGTACGTCTGCCCCAAGGACAACCGGGTGGTTTTCGGGTCCGTGTCCTGCAGGAAATCCGTACAGTACTGGAACTTCAGGCAGCAACGAGGTTACTAGGGCTGCTACATCCCGCTCGTCCAGTCCAGAAAACCGGCCGAGCACCACAGCCAGGGCTCTGTCTAAACCAGAACACCTTATCAGTTGCACCAAGGCGCGGTCTATGCGGTACATGGGTTCGCCCACGTCCTCCAGGATGACGATGTAGCCGCTCAAATCTGGAGAGGCTTCAGTTCCACACATGGATGCCAGTACGGTCAGATTGCCTGCTGCTGCAGGACCTTGGACGCGGATTTCTTCCCCGTACAGTCGGTATGAGCGGGCAGGCATGTAGCCATCATCGAGCAGCATGGCAGTAAGGGCTCGGGAAGTACTGTCTAGACGTGGGAACTGGGTCACCACGGGTCCGTGGATGGCAGTGTGTCCGTTTGCGTGCCAGGCAAAGAGCAGGGCCGTGACATCAGAAAATCCCAGGAGCGCAGCCGATGGAGTTATGTGGTGGACTATGCGTGTAGCACCGTAACCACCGCGTGCTGCCCACAGAAGATCTGCGTATTCGGCTGCCTGTTCGAGGAGGCGTATCCTCGTGGCATCATCGGCAGCCAGGTAACTACACGGGCCTGAGGGCGGATCGGATACCTCGTGAAACACGGGTTCGCCTCCCCACTGCCTTAGTCCCTCTGCCACTTTTTCAGGATCTGCTGCCCCTGACGGATATACGATCGCTATGCGCATCAGATGTGTAACTATAGGAAATCATTCGGTTTCTGTGGATTTCTTCTTTTTGCGACTTTTGCGTTTTTTACGGCTTTTGCGTTTTTTCTTTTCTCCAGAGGTGTCTGCAGGTTTGTCGCCGGATCCATCAGATTTCTCAGAGGACTCTTCAGAGTTATGGACTGAAGCGTCTTTCTGATCTTCTTCTGGGTGAGACGAGGGCTGCCCAGCATCTATCATGGAGGCCTCTTCCTCTACCTGTTCTGATGAAGTGGAGCCTGCGTCCCCAGGCTGATCATCTGAGGTCTGTGTATCGGATGGTTCCTCTTCAGTAGTGTCCTGGGTCATCTCACTGTCGGTATCCTGTGACAGTGCGCTACCTGGCTTGGCTTCAGTCTGTTCGGCGGGTTCAGTCTGTTCGGCGGGTTCAGTCTGTTCGGCGGGTTCAGTCTGTTCGGCGGGTTCAGTCTGTTCGGCGGGTTCAGTCTGTTCGGCGGGTTCAGTCTGTTCGGTGGCTTCAGTCTGTTCGGCGGGTTCAGTCTGTTCGGCGGGTTCAGTCTGTTCGGCGGGTTCGCCGCCTATGTCGGGGCTGATATCGTTTTCATCGGAAACAGACTGTGCTGCCATCTCTTCAGGCTGATCAGAAGTCACGTCGTCTCCGGAGAGTTCAGTGGCCTCTTCAGCAGCGGGTTCCGGTTCATCTTGCGTTGTGGTAGCCGGGGATATGTCACTTTCAGAGGTATCTTCCGTATGTTCATCCTGTAAGGTCTGGACATCTGAGTCTCCTGCTTCCAGCCATCTTTCGAAGACGTCCAGATGGCTATCACTCATCTCGTCCAGTCTCAGGAACATACCTGGGGCCTGATCGCCGATAGCTTCCCTCGATGTGCCCACTATCACCATGCAGTCAATGGTCTCTTCTCCCCTGGTTATTGTCATGGAGAGGCTGGTTCCCACAGGCATGGGGTCTTTGACCTGTACCTCGAACCCATCTAGGGATATGGCTTCCAGAGGTAGGTCACTGTATAGCGTTATGTCATGGTAGGTAATAGATGCTTTCATGGTGTGCACCTCTCAAAAGGAGACAGTGGGTAAAGGATGCCTTAGACCGGCTGAGCCGAACCGCAGTAGGGACAGAACTTCATGCCTGGCATGATTTCCTTGCCACAGGTTACGCAGTGGGGAGCTGCCTGGGCATGTTGGGTAGCTCCACAGAAAGGACAGAATTTCGATCCTTCCGGAATCTCCTTACCGCAGTTCACGCATTTGACTTTGGGAAGTTCTGATAGTGGATTGCCGCAGTTCGGGCAGAACTTGAGTCCTGGACCCACAGGATAACCACATTTCGGACATGCAGAAGAGCCCGGCGCCTGCTGTGGTGGAGTTTGCGTTGCTCCTGGTGCTGCCATGGTTGCCGCTGCTCCGGCTGCTGCTCCGGCTGCCATCTGTGCCTGATGAGGCTGTTGGGGCATGGCCCCTGCGGCTCCCTGGGGTGGCGGTGGCGGGGGGTATCCTCCAACACCTGCTCCCTGTGGCGGATATCCCTGCTGTCCGTACATTGCCTGCATTCCGGGATTCATGGACTGCGCCACCATTCCTGGCATCATGAATCCCATGCCAAGCCCCATGCCCATGCCCATGCCTGCACCTGCGGTTCCGTCTCCACCCGAGTTCTTGGCCAGATCTCGCATTGCATAGGCCATCTGGTACTGCTGGAATGCTCCCATGGAGTTTTCGAACAGCCCCATTCCACTGCGCTCGTCGATTTTCTTCTGTACTTCCGGCGGCGGGGTAATTGCTCCTATACGCAGATCTTCCAATTCGAGGCCGTTTTTGGCGAAGTCATCGGCAAGACGGGCCTTGGTGGCAGTGGCTATCTCATCGAAGAGGCCGGCCAGCTCCATGATACTCTTCATGATCTCGCCAATTACGTCGATGAGACGCTGCACCACGGCATCCCTTGCCCAATTTGCCATGTCACTGGCCGTGTAGATGCGGCTGCTCTTGAGACGTTTGTTCACGAACAGAACCGGATCCACTATGCGGTATGTCAGGGAACCGAAAGAGCGCAACCTTACGACTCCCATCATGGAATCCCGCATGGGGATGGGTTCCTTGGTACCCCACTTCTGGTCGTCGATGAGTCCCACGTCAACGAAGACCACTTCGGCCTTGAAAGGAGTTCTACCGTCGAAGGCCGCGCCGATGACCTTGCCGAGCAAGGGTAGGTTGCCTGTGGACAGGGTATAGCGACCTGGACCGAAGGTGTCCAGTGCCTGACCGCCCCTGTAGAAGATTGCCACCTGTCCTTCCCTGACGATGAGCTGGGAACCCCACTTTATGTCAGCCTCGCCGTCCTGGGGTATGCGGACGGCCATGACCTCTCGCGAATCATCTAGATATTCTATGAGATCGAGTAATGGCATGGATTACTCCTTTCCTTCGCCGGAGCTCAGAATGTGTTCCCTGTCGTTCAGTGCCTGATCTATTTCTCTCAGAACGGAGGAGAAATTGATGAAGGCCATTTTCGGATCGCCACTAGCCATGGCGCTTTCGATGGCATCCATGGCATCGAAGGCCTTCTGGCGCAGTGTTTCGAGTTGCTGATCGTATTCTTCCACCTTGCGCAGTGCGTCTATTTTGGATGTGAAGAGACCGGGTGCGAAACCCATGTTGGACCAGTTGAGGCGGTCCCTAACTTTCCTGAGAAGCATGGTTGCCTGTTCTGCGTCATTGAGAAGCTGCATCTTGGTGAGATCACGTGAAATCATGACCTTTACCTGCTCCATGCGTGAATGAAGTTCGCCTAGTTTGGTACTCATGTATTCACGCAGAGCCCGATCCGTATTGCGACTCTCCTCACGTTGTCTGTAACCTTTGTAACCGGGAATTATATAATCCAAGATAGCCATGCTCATCTCCTCTTATCAGTCGTCTTCCGATTCTTCCTTTTTACCGGCTGATGCCCTGCGGTAGCCGGAGTATACGAGTCCTGCGATCACTAGGAGCAGCAATGGCCACGTACGGCCTAGACCTGCCAGCCCTGATGAGGACAAGAACCAGAAGAAGAATAGCACGGACCAAAAAGCCCAGAATTCTTTGGTGAAGGTCACCAAGGCCAGGGATCCGAACAGCGCAGTACCCACGAGGGGCCACAGTCTACTGACGGAACTGATGCCGAAAGTGACAGGAAGGGCAAAGATCAGTCCTGCTGTGATGAGGGTGGTCAGTACAGGAATGAGTACTTTGTTTTTGGAAGATTTGTCACCCATGGTGGACCTCGTTATTTGGCAAGTTTGAGTATGTGGAATTCAACCCGTCTGTTTTTGGCGCGGGCACGCTCCGAGATGTTGGGATAAATGGGTCTGGAACGACCGTATCCCTTGGTCCTGAGACGTGATGACTCGACACCCTTGGATATGAGGTAGGCACGCACTGCATCCGCACGCTTCTGGGACAGACGTCTGTTGTACTCATCGCTGCCCTTGTTGTCGGTGTGACCGTCTATGCGCACCAGTTTGATCTCTGGATGCTCTATGAGGAATGCCGCGATCTCGTCGAGCAGGAGTTTAGACCTTTCGGTCAGTCGTGCCGTATTGCGTTTGAAGTAGATCTTGCGTCTGAGAAGAATACGCGTTTTGCGGCGGTTGAGTTTGATGTGAGACTTGCGCGGCTTGCGCTTGAGGGATACCGTGACCTTTGGAGCCGGACAGGATTTGATGTCTAATTCCTTTGATACTGTAAGATATTTCCGTGATTTGATGACCACACGGTAGGTACCTGTGGGAACGGTGACGTTCTTACCGCTGGCAGGAATGGTCTCTTCCATGGAGATGTCTTTGCCTGCACTGTCCTTGCCTCTGATTGTGATAGAGGCTTTGATCTTCCGGTTTTTCTTGGCATCACGGATTTCGAAGGCCACGTCGCAGCCCTGGGCAGCCTTGTGTTTGAGTACAAGTGATACAGAGGCCTTTTTGCCGGGTTCGACCCTGACTTCCGTAGTGGCCTGCTCGAATCCCTTCTTGTATGCGATCACCTTGTATGAACCGGCCTTCAGGCTGCATGTCGAGAAACTGCCGCTCTCGTCGGCCAGTACGTCACTCATGCCAACTCCCGGAAGTGAGACTGCAGCACCAGGAACCGGATTACCCTTATCGTCCTTGATGAGACCAACGATGGCCCCAGTGACCGGGGCAGCCGCCTTTGCAGGCTCCTTGACCACTTTGATGATCTCTTTGGGTTTGCACACAGGGCAATTGCATGCAGGACACTGGGCGGAAGACGAGGTTTGAGAAGAAGGCACGAAAGTGATGGAGGCCAGGACATTGTATGGAGGAAGTGATGGAGCGACCTTGTACCCTGGCTGCGAAATATTGATGTCTGCTCCTAGTCCTATGCTCACTTCCGGCGTGACCATGGCATTCAGGCCCAGGGTGAGTACCTGGCTTGTATTGCCGTTTTTGGCAGCTTCGGTATCTACTGACAGATACTGCTCGATGTTACTGAGATTGGAATCGTCATCCACGAAGTAAATGAGGGAATACTCCATGAATGGGGTGAGATATACGGGACTTCCGGCCACCATGAACCTGTGGGTGTAGTCTGCGGCCAGCCGTAGCAGCGCTCTCGAAGGCATGACGCCCATGGCGTAACGGTGGACTATATATGTATAGAAGAGTTCTGGAAGGACGTCGGACTCTGCGTTGGCCCAGTCAGGAGAATCAAGCAGAGAATAGGAATTGTCCTGGATATAACCGGCATTGAGATGAAGTCCCACAGGGATACCCGCAGACTGTTTCAGACTGTAGGAGGCCAGGAGCATGGCAGCTATGGACGTCGCTCCAATGTCGGGAGCTATGTCGCCGACACCTGAATAAAGTCTGACGAAGCCCTCGAAACCTATATCAAGGCCAGGTGCCGCGTCTATGGGCATCGCCCACTTGCCGCCAAGCATGAAATCACCCATGGAACGTTGAACCTCTGGCTCGTAGGTGTCTGCTTCCCGGGTACGCTCATTGCGGTTGCTGGATGACAGGAGTGCCAGTTGCAGTTCGATGGAAGGGTATACCCGAAATGCCATGTGAAGGCCACCTGCCAGTCTGGTATTGGTCTCGTCATGGCCTGCAATGAGGAAATCCGACTGACGGAACCATTCGAGGTGTAGTCCCATGGCGACACGATGGTTCAGGTCGGTAAGTACCGTGTGCATCAGTCCTGTTCCAAGGCCTGATGTCAGAGGAATCATGTGAGCGTGTTCGGTGTTGGGACGTGTACCGGATGCAGGTGGTAGGTCGGCAGTGGCCGGTTCTGCGGAGGGGGTTCTTTCGGGCTGAGTCTCGGGTTTGGGGCTGGTGACCTGAGGAGATGTCGTCACGGTAGCCTGAGGCTGAGTCTCGGGGGCTGTCCCGTTGCCCGGATCCGATGCCTGAGAAGTTGCCTTGTTCTGCTGTGCCTGTGTAGGCAGCGCCATGGCCAGTGCGATAACCATGGTTGCCATCGCCACTACAGAATTTCTGACCCGCGTCCTTACGTACATATCCGCCTCCCTTACTGATGGTGACAATATATAAGAAACCTCGTGCGGTTTCCACCTGAAAAAATAGTGAGCCTTGTCGGCCTTACGTCAGATACTCTGCTGAAACGAAGGGAACGAAGGATTCGGGAATGAGGGGATCGGTCACTTCCATGCGGCTGCGTTTCTGGCGTACCGGTTCTGGGGTATCGAAGCGTATGGTTCGAGCCCACAACAGGAAGTGGTCGTCTCCGTTGTCCAGTGGCTCTCCTCCATAAAGTAAGTCGCCCATGATGGGATGGCCTTCATGGGCCAACTGTACCCTCACCTGGTGGCGTCTGCCGAAGCGCGTGACCACCCTGACCACTGACCATTCCTGTGTATGACGCAGGGGAATGACCAGAGACACTGCCCGCTTACCTCGACCATGGGGACCGCTCTCGTAAGAAACCCGATCCCTGCCCGTGGTCATGATGTGTCCTTCGGCCCAGAAACGTTCTGTCAGGCTTCCGCGCACTACGGCAATGTATTCCTTCTCCACCTGGTGGTTGGCGAAACTTTGACGCAGGCGGTGTGCAGCTTCCTTGTCCAGGCCCACTAGGAGCAGACCACAGGTCCCGTTGTCTAGGCGGTTTAGTATTCCTGCTTCCCGGGGCGGGTCGGCCTGAATGTCAGGGAATAGGGCCAGCACTCCACCGGCTGCCGTGGGACAGTCTTCCGGAAGTATGGGCATGGTGGGCAGGCCATGGGGTTTTCTCATTACGGCCCACCTCTCCGCACGTTGCAGGAGTTCGACAGTGTCAGGGCAGGGTTTGGGAAACCATTCGTCATCGCGAGGTGGAATCGACAGCGTGAGCTCTACGACACTTCCCTGGGACATACGGTCACCGAACGACAGGGTACGGCTGCCCAGACGTACACCTCCTGCTGAAAGGAAAGACTTCCACTGTCTTCTCGTGCGTCCCGGATACAGCGTGTCCAGGATTTTCTCAATTCTCCATCCGTGCCACTGGGAATCTATTGATAGCTTCATGAAAAGTGCTTTGATTTCAAGTAGTTATAGAGATAGCTCTGGTGGGTTCAGTCATAGAACGGTTCGGGTGGCGGTGGTGCTGGCTGAGCACTTCCATCATCCTGTTCGCTGCCGTCATCCTGCTGGATGGGCTGCGGAACTATGGGCGGAGCTGCCGGAGCCGGTGGACGTACACCGAAACCGGTGTCGGATTCAGGAGACTTGTCCTGGATGGCATTTCGATGGTGTGCGGTTCCGTGAGCTACTTTGCGTCTGAGTCGCCTTCTGTGTGGTTTCCTCGAAGCTGGCCTCCTGACTGAACAGCGGAAGGCCATGCCGGAAACGAAAATCTCGAGGAACTGACCTTCTCGTTTGGCCCCGTACGTGTTTACGACCACGACGTTGGCACCCAAATTGAAGGCTTTGTTCCGGGCATCGGTAAGCGCTGCCTCCCAGATTGCCTCCTTGGAAGAGGTCCCCCGCGCAACTCCCTTTATTTGATCAGTGGCTGTACACCCGCTGCCAGGGGATGTCTTCATGAGAACACGGATATTCTCACTTCCTGGCACGGGTCTTGGCATGTGGGCCTCCGGCATCCCCGTGCATGCTGAAAGACCCAGAAATACGATGACTGCTGTGATGCTGTAAGGCTTCATGGTCGGCTCCTTGTGCAGGGATAACGATACGTCATAAATCCAAGAATTCTACCTCACAGACGCATGTCTCTTATTATTGCCGCCACGGTGCCCACGGCCTCGCCGGAGTCAAAGGAAAAACGCCTGCCGCTGCGGTACATGCGGTAGCCTGAATCGAGCTCTTTGGCCACCACTATGAGATCTCCCGGTTTGAAAGGGCCTAGAGCTTCATCCATCTCCACTGCGAAAAATTCGCCTTCTCCTGTGTAGGATGCATCTACTGTTATGTACCTTACGAGATGGCCGCTACGGGTATAAAGTGGGATGGACAGTGCCTGGGTCACAGGCACCAGGGAACGGGCGATTCCCTTTTCTCTCTTGAGATATCCTTTCTCCACCAGTTGGTTCACATGAAAGCTCACGGCGTTGGTGGACTTGAAGTTGAGCTCTTGGCAGATTTCCCTGTATGACGGCGCGTATCCGTGGCTTTTGAAGTATTTTTCGATGAATCGTAGTACTTCGTTCTGACGTGGAGTAAGCCCGTCTGCCATTATTTGCCCTCCTTGCTCCACGCTTTGCCCCGCACCATGTCGGTTATGTCCCATGGTGACGGGCCACCGCCCAGATAGCGGTGGAACCAGTCGAGATGAGCTGCGTAATAAAGAGGCATGGATTTGACGAAGTTGGGCCAGTGACCGTCGTTGGGGAAGATGATGATTCTTGCGGGAATGCCACGTCTGCGCAGTGCCGTAAACAGCTGCATGCTCTGGGTGTATGACACGCGGTAGTCCTTCTCTCCGGTGATGATGAGGGTTGGGGTCTTCATGTTCTTGACATAGGTGGACGGAGACCACTTCCTGTAGCCTTCGGGGTTGTCCCATGGCGTGCCGCCCACGTCCCACTCGGGGAACCACAGCTCCTCGGTTACGCCGTACTTGGATGGCAGGTCGAACACGCCCATCATGGAGGCGATGGCCTTGAACCTGTCGGTGTGGCCCAAAAGCCAGTTCATCATGTAGCCTCCGTATGACCAGCCCATGGCTCCCATGCGGTTGGGATCCACGTAGGGCAGAGAGGCCAGATAGTCGGTGACCTTCATCACGTCCTCGTAGACCTTGCCTCCCCAGTCTTTGGAGATGGCGGCTGTGTACTGCTGTCCGTATCCAGTGGAACCGTGGGGATTTGGGAACGCCACCACGTATCCTGCGCCCGGATATACCTGCCAGTCTCCTCTGAAGGAATCGGACCACTGTCCCTGGGGACCTCCGTGAACGTTGAGGATGAGCGGATATTTCCTGCCAGGCGTAAATCCGTGGGGCTTTACTATGAATA
>JALWFW010000178.1 GCA_027013865.1 Polyangiaceae bacterium
TGTTATGCTGGCGGGAGGAAGTGTAAGCAGGAGAAGGGAGGACTAGAGAGACTAGGACAGCACCGGCACGTGGCACCAGCTCGACCCGAGGAAATGGAAGCGGGAAAAGGAAGGACGACAGAGGGGGGTGGAGGAGCAAAGTGGGAGAGAGAGACTGTAGATTACCGGACACGTGAAGTAGCGTGTTATCCGTCTGTCAACCGGCTGGGCTGACAAGGTCAGGGGGTACGGCGTTGCTCATCTTAGATATGCGGCAGGTTAGGGCTCAGAGTGATATTGGCAGGCTTGGGTGTGCATGTGCATGGGAAGCAATTGATATTGGATTTTGGCTCATGGGCAGGTGATGCTCTGGGGATACTCGTGGGAGTGGTGTTGCTCATCTTAGAGATGCGGCGGCTTAGGGCTTAGAGTGATATTGGGAGTGCGGAAGCGTCTGTCTTGCGTAGTTGCTGGGCGAAGGTGCTCATCTGCCAGGTTTGCCAGGTTGTTCCGGCTGCATCGAGACGAGCAACCGTCTGTCTTGCGTAGTTGCTGTGGGGGAGTATTCCTGTGGAAGGTTGGATGGTCAGATCCCAACATAAGATCGGCCGCGGAAAAACCTACGCTCGAGGCGGCAGTCTTGGCAAATGGTTCTGGGTTTCTAAGCCTTGATCTGTGTCGAAAAAGCATTTGTTCAAACTAAATGGGTGGGCGGAGTTTGGCTTGTAGGGTCCGAAGGCGAAATTGGCCGCGGAAGACGTATGTCCAAGTCATACGGGAAGACTGAAAGCCTCTCTAGTCCGAAACCCTCATCAGCACCAAAAAAAGCATCCACTCAAACGTGGCAGCTACACTGAAGACCGGGCAAAACCTAAGCCCTGACAGGTGCTGAGGAAGCATCCGCTCAAGCAGGGCCCAGCAAAATACCGGCTGTTCCAAAGTTCTTAATAAGTGCTGAAGATGAGTTCGTTCAAACGGGAGACCAGGCAGGCAGGCTTTTAGGTCCGAAGGCGAAATTGGCCGCGGAAAGAGGTAGCTCAAACACAAACAGGGCTGACAGACTGAAAGATGGCCAGATTCCAACGTAAAATCGGCCGCGGAAGATGTATGTCCAAGACATACGGGAAGATAGAAAGCCTCTCTATTCAGAAGCCCTCAACGGCACCGAAAAAGCATCCGCTCAAACGTAGCAGGCAGACTGAAGACCGGGCAAAAACCTAAGCCCTGATAGGTGCTGAGGAAGCATCCGCTCAAGCAGGGCCCAGCAGAAGGCCGGATGTTCCAAAGTCCTCATAAGTGCTGAAGATGAGTTCGTTCAAACGGGAGGCTAGGCAGGCTTTTAGGTCCGAAGGCGAAATCGGCCGCGGAAAAACGTGTGTTCAGGGAAGGCAGTGGGTCAATCGAATGCAGAATTAAAGTAGTAAGCGCGACATTTAGACTATTTATTGAATTCCTCAATACTCTTCTTTCCGCTGAAAAGATGACATGGATTGCCATGCAGGTATATCAACACCTCTTGTCAGTCTATGTGCATTGCCTCCTGAAGTTCATATCCTTGTGGGTACCACTACCTTAAGAGTTCTATGACATTCTCCACGGTCATTCGCTCCTAAGGCTTTCGCAGATGTGCTGAATATCACCTCAACACCACTAGCCCGTACTACGTTTCCATGACACGACCACTCTTTGCCATTGTTACTAGTTATCGTGCGTACCGGCACTAGCTTTGATATGGCCCCCACCACGTACTTCACCACATCGTCCTCCTGATTGAAAGTACGCCTTGATACGATATTCCCCAGTATCAGAGGTGACCTGCGCTCCACCATCACCACCAAAGCCTCCTCTGTGACGTACGAATTCCATGAAGTCCAGATGTCAGTGTTCTGATTCTACTCGGGATTGGCACCCTGAGTGTGCTGTGTGATGGGCATCTGATTGCGAAGTACACCACGCCTCGTCTGTCTGGCATTTCGGGGGAGCCTGTGCCTGTGACTACGTTGGAGCAGGTGCCCCTGATATAAGTCATACACGTATCCGTAAATCCGCTCGGGGCCTTCCTGATATCCAGGTTCTCGTTCAGCAGGCTATATACCTGGGTTTTCGGTTGCGTCAGAGGTGAGCTTCTATGATGTGCTCCACGTTTTTTAGGTATGCGGCGTTTGTCCTAGGCCTTTACGAGTTTGCCGGCACGGGCATGTGTGTTGCCATGGTAATGGCCGTGGGGGGGTCCAGTTTGCCTCTAGATATGGAGCTTTTGCTACATCCGAGCATCCTTGCGATGAAGGAGATGGCGCCCGGATGCTCTTTTGAACAGGTGCTGAGGCGACTTTTCACGAGGCGAACATCGTAGAAGTTGGGTAGCTTCTTGAGTATGCCAGGTTTCATGTGGTTGAAGTGACTGTATTCCTCCGTGAAAATCACCTGTAAGTCAAAGGGGAGAGTAGGACATACCTTTCCCTCTTTGCACCCCATCTGGAACGTTGCACTTACATGTTCAGTCCAGGATGTACGAACCGAAGTGAATTCCGATGATACTGCTGCCCAGGCTGAAAGTCCTCCTTTGCCAAAGGTAGCGACTCGAAATTGGATCCAATGCCTCCTGAGTCTTTTTCAGAGATAACGCAAAATACGTCATGGAACACAGGTCTGAATGATTTTCTGATTACAGCGTGTAATGCACCATATCCACTTTTGGCATGCATGATTCCGTAAGGAGCTATGCAAATGAGTTATGCAGGAAAATACGAAGAAGGGATCAGATTATTAGCGCTTTAGTGTGGTTGCAGAGAAATCTTAACCCAGCCTAGTACTGACATATGTAAGCCAGCATATTTGGAAGTGGTTATCATTATAGATAAACGTCACGGTGGCCGTCTCGTACCTTCTCCAGTGCTTCGGCCACATGCTGGCGTACTTTTTCGCCGGGCAGATCATCCATCATGGAATCGATCATTTCATAGCCCATCTCTCTGGTCTCAGGTTTTGCATAGTCTTCCAGGTATTCGGCAAAGGAGGTCATGGCATTGGGCAGGCAATAGGCCTGAATTAGTCCAGGTTTGGCGAGATCCATGAAGTCCTTGCCCACTCTGCCCAGACGGTAGCATGCAGTACAGAAAGATGGAATGAATCCCAGTTTCATGACATCGACGATGACTTCTTCCATGGGGCGGTGATCACCCAGTGAGAACTGCTCTTCAGCATTCTCTTCCTCGCCGTAGCCGCCGGGATTGGTGCGGGAACCCGCGGAAATCTGGGACACTCCCATTCTGAAGGCTTCTCTACGCATCTGTGGGGTTTCTCTGGTGGAAAGGATGATGCCGGTATAGGGCACTGCGAGGCGTAATGTGGCAATGATGCGCTTGAACTGATGATCTGTCACCGGAGCCGGAGGGTCCATTGCTATCTCAGCACCATGGGCCGGTTCGAGACGTGGCACCGAAATGGTATGCGGACCAAGACCAAAGGTCTTCTCCAGATGCTGGATGTGCTGGAGCATGGCCGCCACTTCGAATCTGAAATCGTGCAGTCCGAAGAGTACGCCTATACCGACGTCGTCGAAACCCGCCTCGAAAGCCCTGTCCATGGCATAAAGACGCCACTCGTAATCCGCTTTTGGACCGGACAGATGAACTTTCTTATAGGTGTCTGGATGGTATGTTTCCTGGAATATCTGATATGTGCCTATCTGTGCATCATGCAGCCTGCGGAAGTCTTCCACACTGAGGGGGGCAATATTGACGTTTATGCGTCTGATATTGGCGCCGTCTACCCATGTACTGTAAATGGTATCTATGGATTCTAGAACGTAATCCAAATCTTTTCCCGGAGGGTATGCTTCACCAGCCACAAGGAGAATACGCTTGTGTCCCTGGCGCAAAAGAGCTTCGGTCTCGAGTCGAATTTCTGCCTGTGTTAGGAATCTGCGCGCTATGTCGCTGTTGGATGCCCTGAACGCGCAATAAGCGCAGTCGTTTTTGCAGTAGTTGGATATGTACAGCGGGGCAAACAGCACCAGCCTCTTGCCGTATATGAGGTTTTTTACATAGTCTGCGGCTTCGAACATGGCTTCCTGCAGCTCGGGATCCTCTACCTGCAGCAGGATGAGAGTGGATTCCATATCTAGGCCTTTGGCCTTTTTTGCTGTCTCCAGTATATCCAGGACAGTAGAAGGTGAGACGTCGCTGGTGCGGCTCAGATTTTGGTTGATCCGGGAAACGTCTATGAAAGTGTTGCTCATGGGGGTGTTCTCCTTAATTCGTTATTAAAGTAGCAAATATCGCAAATTGTGCAAGTCGCTGTCTAATGAAATATGGAAATTTGAACATGCAAAATATTGCTTGAGTGCGGTGGAGGTCATATTGGGTGTATACGAGTCTCATTTATGAGAGAAGCCCGTGGAGAAATGAGGTGAGAGCTCTACAGTGTAGCGTTCCGGGTTGTGAGTGGAGTGAGGAACTGGCTGTCTAGAGGTGCTGTGACTGTACCTAACCGAAAACAGGGTTTCGTAATGAGTAGTAGTGTAACCAAGTATCCGGACTGATCAGGCAACACAAAGGCCTGTGTTACTGGCTGTGGAGTGGGTGAGCGAGCCATTTCAGTCAGGGGTCGAGGCAGGACGGCTCTGTTGCGGTGAGGTGGTGGAATAAAAAGGCGTATCCTGGAAGGACTGCGTGAAATCGGTTGTGTGGGGAAGGAGGTGGGCCGATCGTATCCCGGAAGTGACCAAAAATCCGGACAGATGGATTCCCGGACAGGGAAGTCCCGCTATAATCCCAGGAGGTATTTGCGTTCTAGTTCCCTTATGCGGTCGCGTAGCCTTGCCGCCTCCTCGAATTCCAGTTTTTTTGCATGATTTTTCATGCGTTTGCGCAGCCGTTCAAGAGTCTGCTCCAGCTCTTTAGGAGACACCTCGTCAGGCTTGTCTCCTGTGTCGGCCTCCTCACTACGCGGAGGACGGCCCAGAAGCCTGTCGATATCAGCTATGTCCTTGACGATGGTTTTTGGCGTGATTCCATGCTCCTCGTTGTAGGCCATCTGAATGGATCGCCGTCTCGCGGTTTCGGTGATGACTTCTTCCATGGCCGGAGTGATTCGATCTGCGTACATGATGACACGACCTTTTTCATTGCGTGCCGCCCGTCCGCAAATCTGGAACAGTGCAGTAGCAGAACGCAAAAAACCCTCCTTGTCGGCATCCAGTATGGCAACCAGGGATACCTCTGGGAGATCTATGCCTTCCCTGAGCAGATTTATACCCACCAGCACATCGAAGTCCCCTGCCCTGAGCCCCCGCAAAATTTCGATGCGGTCAATGGTTTCCACGTCGGAATGAAGGTATTTGAGTCTGACTCCGAACTCTGAGAAGTACTCCGTGAGCTGCTCTGAAAATCGCTTCGTCAGGGTGAGTACCAAAACCCGGCCACCTGTAGCCGTCTCCTTCCGGATCTCTTCCAGAAGATCGTCTAGCTGATTTTCAGTGGGGCGTACTTCGATTTCGGGATCCAGGAGTCCAGTGGGGCGGATGATCTGTTCCACTACTGTGCCGCCGGTCTGGTTCAGTTCATAAGTTCCTGGCGTCGCACTCACGTAGATCACCTGATTTATGCGTTCTTCGAACTCTTCGAATTTTAGAGGCCGGTTGTCATAAGCAGCCGGCAAACGAAAGCCGTACTCCACCAGGGATTCCTTGCGCGAGCGATCTCCGCGGTACATGGCCCTCACCTGAGGAATGGTCTGATGGCTCTCGTCGATGAACATGAGATAGTCGTCTGGGAAGTAGTCGAGCAGAGTGTTGGGAGGATCTCCGGGTTTCCTGCCATCGAAGAAGCGCGAGTAGTTCTCGATACCCTTACAGTAACCAGTGGTCAGCAGCTGTTCCACGTCGTTCAGGGTACGCTCCTCGAGACGCTGACGTTCGAGAAGTCGACCTTGGGATTCGAAGTAGGCTAGCCGTTCGCGAAGTTCATCATTGATTTTGCGTACTGCCATCTCGATGGCATCCTGAGGCATGACGTAGTGGGATGAGGGGAATATGTAGTAACGCTCCAAGGAGGCTCCCTTCTTCCCTCTGAATGGATCGAACTGTTCTATTTTCTCGATCTCATCACCAAACCACGTAATTCTGATGGCCCATTCGTCAGATTCAGCCGGGAACACGTCTACCCTGTAGCCCCTGACCCTGAAAGTAGCCCTGTAGAAATCGAGATCCCCTCGTTCATACTGGGCCAGTACCAATCTATGCAGAAACTCGTCCCGGTCGATTTCCTGCCCTACGTACACCTCGATGGCCATGGATTTATAGAAGTCCGGGGAGCCGATACCGTAGATACACGACACGGAAGAGACGACTATCACGTCCCGTCGTGTCAGAAGAGCATTAGTTGCGGCATGGCGCAGGCGATCGATCTCCTCGTTTATCTGCGAGTCCTTCTCTATGTAGGTGTCCGTCACCGGAAGGTATGCTTCGGGCTGGTAGTAGTCGTAATAGGACACGAAGTAGTGTACGGCATTGTCGGGGAAGAGATCCTTGAACTCGGCATAGAGCTGGGCTGCCAGGGTTTTGTTGTGAGCGAGCACCAGTGTCGGGCGTTGGACTTCCTCTATGACCTTGGCCATGGTGAAGGTCTTGCCTGAACCAGTGATTCCCAGTAGTACCTGATGACGGGTTCCTTCATCAAGGCCACGTACCAGAGCCGATATGGCTCTGTGCTGATCGCCCCTGGGTGTCATGTCTTTTTTTATGGTAAGTCGCATGGGGATAGTATGCAGGCGCGTCCGCAGACGTCAATCTGTAAAATAATTCAATGATTACAATATGTTATATAAATCTAGTGGGTGGGCTAATATGAAAGGGTGAAGGATATGCCGCCGCTGTGAGGTCCAAAGTACGGGGCGATGCTCATGGAAGAACCACCCTCGGGAGATATCTCGGAATCGGTTTTCACGCCATCGTCGGTGTCGATATACGCCTTGTGCATGAAGTAACCCGTGGCAAGACCCGTGAGTACACCCGTAAACATGAGTATATTCGTGGTGAGGGCCATCTGCTTACCATCATCGCAGATTTCCTTGAGGTGTTCATCGCCTGCCGGAATCTCCATGGAACATACGTCATCCACGCCTACATAATCGGAACTGTGGGGAGAATCACGCATGAAATCCTCTTTTTCATTCTCTAGATTGCGTACCTTCATACCGGTGTAAATTGCGGAACCGAACAGAACCACCGTAAGGGCAGCCGACGACCAGAAGGCAACTTTCCACTTGTTTTGCCTCTGCCACCAGGTGGGTTCTTCTGCAGGCTTTGGTTCTGAAGGAGTCTCGGTCTCTGCCGGAGCAGATGCCGTCTGCTGTGAAGACTGGGCTGCCGGAGCCGGTGCTGCCTGTTTTGGCTCAGGCTTCGTTTTGACTGCGGGCGTAGGCGTTTTTGCAGGTACAGGAGCGGGAATCAGTTCTTCCTTGGAGATCCTCACGGTAGTGGATGTGAAGATGGATACTTCCGCGGTTTTTACTATCCTCTTGTCTCCCTTGGTAACTACCACCTTGTGAGCGCCCGGAGGAAGGGTTGCCGGAATGGTACCTTTCTGTGCTGAGGCAGCTATTACGGTGCCGTCGATTTCGATCTTTACGCCCGAAACCGGTATGACGATCTCCAGACGCCCCTTTTCTCCTTTTATGAGATTGCGGATTTTCTGCCTGAAAATAGTCTTGACCTTGGAAGAAGTAATCTTCCTAGGAACTACGAACGTCACGTTACGCGGTTTGGAACGGTAAGTACGTGAGAAATAATAGAGAACGACCGTGACACTGGAAGAGTTGCCCTTCTTGCCCAGCACTTTACCCAGGAGTAGAGCATCATGTCCACCCTTGGCGTAAAGAGTCCTAAAGCATGTCTTGTTGTTGGGCTGTTCGCATACGTTGAGTTCCATCTCAACGATATCGTGTGTGCTCACTTTGAAATACTTGTTGAGTTCGGCCTTGGCTGCCTGTAGGAATGGTTTTGCAAATTTGCTGGCATACTTCTCTAGGCCTTCTTGTGACTCGAGAGTGAGAACTTGAATGGTGGGCTTTGCCGCCTGGGCAGTCCAGGGCATCAGGAGAACTAGCAGCATAGCCGGTATGATTTTTTTCATGGCATTCCTCCCACAGCGGATTATATGATCAAAGTCTGCGGTCTTCCAGTCTTTTGCCTGCCGGTGTTCAGTTTTCAGTATACCTTCAAAGCTCTTGGATACAAGGTATGACAACAATGGGGCAGTTCCTTGTCAGAGGAGGGTCCGGTGCTATGCTCTTCCCATGCTCAGGCTGAACCCCGGTGTTTATATCACTATTTTTTCCATGATCGTGCTTAGTTACACTGCAGAATCCATTAGTGATGTATCTGTAGTTAAGACTGGCACTACGATTGTCTCACATCATGAGGGGAAAAAAATCCGGGGCATAGAAAATGCCATGAGACAAAATCGTCTGTCCTCCAAGGAAGCCGAGTTTTACCACCAGGAGGATATGTAGGTAAATGTAGCATAAATTGCTACATGGCGTTTCTGCATGTATAACCGTCTCATGCAGTGGTTAGAACATGCAGTCTGGTTACAAAAGACCATGGGTACTCCAGTAAGACAGTTATATCTGGATCTTCCGGGAACGGCTCCGCTGGTACCGTCGGCACGACGGCGTAGACCCAGCGGAATAAGACGCATAGGACGGGAACTGTCTTCCTTTGCTCTTCCAACACCGGAGAAGGCCAAGGAACAACGTCTGCGAATGCTTCTTCAGTCGCACCTGCGCAGACCGGTGCACCTGATCATTACAGACAACGTGACCAACATGGTGCACATATCGGAACAGGACGACTCCTTTCAGATACGGCTGCACAGGATGTTTCTGGAGGCAGACGGCCGTATGGTATGGACTCTGGCACGCTTCATAGAGACTGGGGACGGTATATACCGTGCCAGGCTTTCGGAGTTCATCGAGGAATATTCCTATCTCATAAAACACAAGGCCCCTGATCCCGATCCCAGGGGTGAGGTACACGATCTCCAGGAGATATTCGACTCACTAAACGAGAGGTACTTCGGTGGCCGGGTGAGGGCTACCATCACCTGGGGGCAGCGTCCTTCTAGCAAGCCCAGACATCACAAGAGTGTTAAGTTGGGTACCTACAATGCCCGAACCAGGACCATTACCATTCATCCCCTTCTCGACAGGTCATTCGTGCCGCGCTTTTTCGTGGAATTCGTTGTATATCACGAGATGGTGCATGCCGTAGTGGGTGGTGAGAAACGGGGAGATCGCGTCTATCATCACACCGGAGAATTCCGTGAACTCGAACGCCGTTTCGATCGCTATCTGGAGGCCGTGGGCTGGGAGAAGGACAACCGGGTACGGCTTCTGTACTTCTGAGTCATTTTCGACATACGGCAGGAAATCAGCAAACAGACGAAGGTGAAGCCATGTCTCCCGGAAAACCACAGCATCAGGAGAAACGCAGCGACACCCGGGGGATGAGCATGATTCGCTCTGCCGGGGTAGTGGGACTTTTCACTCTCCTGAGTCGTGTCTTCGGCCTGCTTCGCGACATGGTGGTGGCGGCGCTGTTCCCGAAATGGATGACAGACGCCTTTTTCGTTGCATTCACCATTCCCAACGTTCTGAGGCGACTCCTTGGAGAGGGAAGTCTGACACAGGCCATCATTCCGGTGTTTACCGGATATCTCAAGAAGGGGCGTGAAGAAGCCAAGCGTTTTTATGGAGCTGCGTTTTTCGCCATTTTTCTGGTGGGTGCAGCCTTATCCCTCATCGGCATGGTGGCAGCACGGCCCATCACTCTGCTTTTTGCCGGGGGATTCGATAGTACCAGATTCGAGCTGGCCGTGAGTCTGACGCGCATTTTGTTTCCATATCTGCTTCTCGTCTCCCTCATGGCCTTTGCCATGGGAATCCTGAATACTCTCGGACACTTCGCCATGCCTGCAGCAGGTCCGGTGTTCCTGAACATCACCATGATCGCCGGCGCTTTCGCGGCCCAGGTCATCTCCCGGGTAACTGGTTGGCACCCCATGACGGTGTTTGCAGTTTCGGTACTCGTGGGAGGCGTATTTCAGTACGCGGTGAACGTCCCGCCTCTGGTGAAGCTCGGCTTCCCTCCCAGGTTCCGTAAGGATCTGACTCATCCCGGTGTCAGGGAAGTCATGCGTCTCATGGGACCTGCAATATTCGGCCTGGCCGTGTATCAGGTGAACGTCATACTGGCGAGGCTTTTGGCATCGTTCCTGCCGGAAGGCTCAGTGTCCTACATTTATTATTCCCAGAGGCTGTTTGAATTCCCCATGGGTGTCTTTGCCGTGGCCCTGTCGACTGCTGCCATGCCCAGACTCTCGGATCACGCCGCGGACGGTGATCACGAAGCGTATCGCAGAGCCCTTACCCAGGCGATGGAGCTCAACCTGTTCGTAGTCATCCCTGCTGCTGTCGCCCTTAGCGTGTTTGCCATACCAACGGTGACGGTTTTCTTCGAAAGAGGACGGTTTGATCATTCCATGACCTGGCAGACCTCGAAGGCACTGTGGGGATTCGCGGTGGGGCTGGTGCCTGCAGGGCTCATACGGCAGATGCTGCCGGCATTCTATGCCCTCAAGGAAACCAAAATTCCTGTGAAATCGGCAGTGGTATCACTGATTTCCTATGCCATCTTGGGTCCTGTACTGATGTTTCCCCTGAAACATGCCGGTCTTGCTCTTGCAGTGTCCCTGGGAGCGTGGATTCAGTTAGCCTATCTCATTTATGTGATGAACACCCGATTTTCTATAAGAATCGTGTGGCAGTGGGGACTTGTGGGTCGGATGGTGGCTGCAGCAGGTGTCATGGGCCTGTCCTTGGTGCCGGTCATCACAGTTGGACACTGGAGTCGCGGCGGTCTCGATCCCCTCAACATCGTGCTATTTTTCGGTGGTGCTGCTCTTGGTGCCGGAGTTTATGCAGGAGCAGCCAAACTCCTGAACATTCCCCAGCTTTCACTGATTGTGAAGGGAATCATCGGACGGCGCAGAGGTTTGTGAATAAAAGTTGAATAAAATCAACTAGTTAAGGCTTGCATCTGGCATATCAGATGTTTGGAGCCCATGTGTCAATATCCCGAATTCAGCACATAGACATAGTAGGCCGTGCCAGGATTGTGTGACTTACGTCCCAACTGTCCGCAGCTGTCGTCTCCCCAGCACCACACAGTACCATAGCCGGAGTTCGATTGTAGG
>JALWFW010000179.1 GCA_027013865.1 Polyangiaceae bacterium
CATACACACACACTAACACACGAACACACACACACACACACGTACACACACATACGGAGACACACACATACACAATGAGAAAAGTACTCAGATACTACTCCCTCTCTCCGTGTGTGTGTGTGTGTGTGTGTGTGCATGTGTGTTGTAGTTTAGAATTCCATTTGAGGGCGAGTGGATCATTGCGGTACACGTGACTAGGTGAGGGCAAATGTTTGGTAGAGATTCCACAAACACGCGCACACATACACACACGCACAAAACACACATACGCACACGCACAAAACACACATACACACACGCACAAAACACACATACGCACAGAGCACGATACTTGGTGCCAGGAAGTGCCCCCGCCAATAAGGTCACCCACGAGAGAGAGGGAGGGAGGGAGGCCGAGAGAGAGAGAGAGAGCGGACTTTGTTTTATAACATTTCGTGGCCCAGTTTTTGTGGCTGCTGACTTCACTAAGACGAAGGCTCGCTAATCTTCTACTGAGAATCAGAGAGAGATACGGCCAGCTTCAGCGGCTGGTTTCAATTCTAATGCCATCAAAGAATGCATAGTAAAGTGGACCAAACCATCCCCACAGGCAGCCGCCCGGCTAAACAGTCAGGCTGACCTGGCCAAAAATAGTATGGTCTGTGTCCTCTTCCTTCTCCTGAACCCTGCCGCCCCGCCTCCCCCCCCCGGAAGGCTGGGTAACTAGGTTTGAGGGGGGGGGGAGGCTGGATGGACAAGAGCTTCCTATCTCCATCGCATACCATCTTCCTATCTATTCTCGGCATAATTTCTGTCTTCACCTGTCTGGAAGCTCGGGCTGTCATTCCTTTGGCGGCTGGCTACCTTAATTCCTGCTGGTGCTCCTCGTGTTCCTGCCGTGCTTTGATATATATATATATATATATATATACATCGGTAGATGGCAGCTACTAAAGACACGCGCTCAATCTGGAACCGATAGCTTCGCTTTATTCGAAACGAGATAGCGGTCGTAATAAGAATGCGTAAAGGAGTGATGTGTTTGCGTTCTCCCGTGGTGTGGCTGTTTGTTCCTATGCGCGTGTCTGTGTGTGTGTGTGTGTGTGTGTGCAGTATTGCGTAAGTCGAATGCATCTCGCTGTTGTCGGCGTAAGACCTACGACTCGTTTACGACTCAAACGGTACTTAAGCTGTCCACAACTTCCCGTCCTAATTACCGTCATATATTCAGCGAGGAAAACCAAAAATCGTACGCCATTCCGAATTTAGCGTTCGTTTGTCGTAGAGAAGGAAAGACATTGGCCAAGGCTTGATAATCTAACCACGTTGTTTACTACCCGCGCGTGTGCCAAGAAACTGGGCCCAGATCAGCAAGGTACGCTTCCGACAAAAGCATACAGTATCTCTCAAATGTTGTGACATTAATACGAGTAGACAGACGGAGGTTCGCATTAACCGAGCCAATTGTCAGCGTTAGTTCCACAAAAAGATCGTTATTCCATCAATAAAACGCAGTTTACAACACGCGTCCTTGTGTATTAGCCATAACATATGTTTCGAAATGACGCGAAAATCTCGGCGCCGAATGACAAAATATCGCGAGATATGGTCGTTGCCAACGTAACTTCGGACGCTAAGACGCCGTGAAATGATTCGGTATAACGCCGGCATCGGTTAGAAAAATCGGTTAATTCGAATTACGATTAGGCGCAAAAGTCCAGCATAGGTACAACAACATACGGTAGACGAGATTATCAGTTTAGAAGCGTTCGGTTTTTAGCACCGTAAAAACCTTCAGCTGTTCTAGTTGTTGTTATTATTCTCGTTACAGAAA
Organism: Polyangiaceae bacterium; assembly: GCA_027013865.1. Lineage (GTDB taxonomy): Bacteria > Myxococcota_A > Polyangia > HGW-17 > JALWFW01 > JALWFW01. Next base: position 1,814 of record JALWFW010000179.1, read on the forward strand.
GCGCTATTAGAACTTAAAAAAGAAACATAAGAACTACCAGCGAACGAACGAACGAACGAACAAACAAACAAACAAACAAACGAGTAAATAAACAAACGAACGAACACACGTAATGAGTACCTACCTCCAACCATCTTCATCTGCTTGTCTGGCGACTAACGAGGGAGAGCTTACAATATCGTTATTTTTTCGTGCGCCAGTAATTTACTACAAAACACGTAAGCACACACAGACAACAACACCAAAGGCCTGGCTCACTCCGTCGTCACAACGGGCACCTCGAAACACGCACTACGTTACTAGACCGAGGCGTGGACGGACTACGGTTTGGCTTTCCCGGCTCGAAGCAGGCAAAGGATGGAATGAAATGCGCTTTTTTCTACGAGACGACGGGGAAGCGTGCTGCTAGTAAGAACAGTGATGGTAGTGGTGGTATTGGTGGTGGTAGTGGTGGTGGTGGTAGTGGTGGTGGTAGTGGTGGTAGTGGTGGTAGTGGTAGTGGTAGTGGTGATAGTTATCGGCGTGCCGACGGTGTACAACCAAGAGAACACGGACGAGACAACACCGGAAGTGGCGATCGAATGATATTTTTGGCAGCCGACGGCCGAGCCCTAGAATTGCTACAACGGCGACCGGCTGATGGATGACTTGAGCAATCCGACAACTTATATCCAGAACCGACCTCTGCTCGATGCCAGCTTGTCCCTTGTCAGTCGTGTCCTCAATCCAATGGCTTGTCCTTCCGAGTTGTCCTGATGCCGGCTCGCTTGTCCTCACGCTAGCTGTCCTCACGTTGACGTCGACGCCGCTTGTCCTGCTCCGTTGACGTCCGCTTTGGCCGACCGAAATCCTGTCCTCTGTTCACCGCCAACAACGATCCTTTACAAACGACAGTCCAAGCGATAGAACGTGTACGAAACGCTGACTTCCGAATGGCTTAGCGTAAAACCGGCTCAGACAACAACAACACTTCTAACAATAATACTGGGCTCGTTAGCTCGCTCAGTCGATGGCTCGCTGTTGGTGGCACGCGTTCTCGGCACACCACTGCTGTTGGATCTCGTTGTCCTGACGGAATGGTCTCCTCGCTTCGCTGACTCAGTGATCTGGCGCGTCGACCGGTCTCAGCGGCCTGGCTATATCTTTCCTGAGGACGATATCCAACGTTAATACTGGTGCTGGGTCTCGTGCGAGCTCCAAACACTTCCCTCTGCTGCTGCTGCTGCTGCTACTGGTGCGAGTGATGCCGCTGTTGTTATTGTTGTGGCGGCGATACGAGAGCTTACGCTGGTGTGTGCGTCTGGGCGAGGGGTGAATGTGTATGGGTGCGTGTGTCAGTCAATACACACCTCGGCGCTCTGGTATTCTGCCTGTTACGGCTTTGTCTTGGAGGAGCGAGAGTTGGAGCTTAAAACAGTGCCGTCAATAGCTCTCTCTCTCTCTCTCTCTCTATTTCTATATCTCTATATCTCTAACTAATATCTCTATCTATCGTAGTGCACTCTGATGGCAGCTAGCTGTAGGTTCGTTGTTCCCGTTGTTCTGCCACACACGCACTCACACACAGACTGACTGACTGACTGACTGACGCGGCCTCTAACAGTTGTCCACGAGTCTGGCAAGCTATGGGAGTTTTTATTCGTGGCGGGGAGGGACGGAGGGAGCGAGCGAGCGGGTGTGTCTGCTGACGGCGGGGTGTGCTGGCTGGCTGTAGCTACCAGGGGGAGGGGGGGAGGTGTTATG
>JALWFW010000180.1 GCA_027013865.1 Polyangiaceae bacterium
CTATCATTCCTTTGCCCTTAATGGCATCCTTGCGCTGCTCCCAGTGTTTCACAATGTCTTCGGCTACCAGGCGAACACGTTTTTCAGCTCCAACCAAAGCCTCTAGCGAGGCCCATTTTGTCTTCAATTTGTATTTGTACGCCTCGTCTTCTTCTGATTCGGTGATTTCCTCGAATTCCTCGTCTAGTAGCGCTTTTTGTGATTCGTCCAGTTCTATCTTTGCCAAGCGACTCTCGTAGTATATGGGCACCGTGGCGCCATCTTCCACGGCTCTTTGGATGTCGTAAATGGATATGTAGTCTCCGAATACGGCGCGGGTGTTCTTGTCATCCTTTTCAATGGGCGTGCCAGTAAAGCCAATGAACGAGGCATTGGGCAGGGCGTCACGCATATGACGCGCAAAACCATCTATGAAGTCGTACTGGCTGCGGTGGGCCTCATCTGCAATAACCACGATGTTGCGCCGCTTAGAAAGAAGCGGATAGGAAGTGCCCTTGCTTTCCGGAAAGAACTTTTGAATCGTGGTGAAGACTATTCCACCCGAGGCAACTTGCAGAAGTTCCTTGAGGTCGGAGCGAGATTTTGCCTGCTCTGGGCTTTGTCTGAGAATCAGACTGTTGGCTTTGAAAGTGCCAAAAAGCTGCTCGTCCAGGTCGTTACGATCCGTGATAACTACTATGGTTGGATTCTCCATGGCCGGATGACGTATGAGCTTGGCTGCATAGAACACCATGGAAAGACTTTTTCCAGAGCCCTGGGTATGCCATATGACACCAGCTCTTTTGCTGCCGGGCTCTATACGCATGAGGTTATCCTGTGAGTAGGAGGCCACTGTCGGATTTTCTGTGAATCCACATGCAATAATGGTGGATGCCACTGCCTGGTTCACAGCGTGATACTGGTGATACGCAGCAGCTTTCTTAAGTATGGCGTCAGTGCTTTTTTGAGGTTCTTCAAAGGTGATGAAGTTCAGGCAGTAGTCCAGGAATCGGTCGTGCTCGAACATACCGCGTACGAGGGTAAGAAGGCCTGGCTGCATTATACCCTCTTTTTGCCTGTCGTTGCCCGCCTCTCGGTAAAGATCCTTGCCTGTGATGGTGCGCCAGGGCATGAACCTGTCCCATCCGCTGGTGATGGTGCCGAAACGGGCCAGCGCGCCGTCTGATACGACCAGAAGCTCGTTATAAACGAAAAGTGAAGGAATCTGCGCTTTGTATGTTTGAAGTTGATTGAAAGCCGTTTGAATCGTGGCCCTGGCATCTGCGGGATTCTTGAGCTCTATGACCACCAGGGGAAGGCCATTTACGAACAGCACGATGTCAGGCCTGCGTTCTCGCTTGTTTTCCACCACCGTAAACTGGTTGACTGCCAGCCAGTCGTTATTTTCGGGGCGGTCTGTATCTAGAAGCCATACTTTGCCGTAACGCTCGCCCTTGGAGTCCATCCACGACACATCTACACCCTCGGTGAGCATCCTGTGAAACGCCCGGTTGTTCTCGATGAGTGCCGGGTGCTCCTGAGTTAGTATCCGGCGCACGGCTTCCTCGATGGCAACGTGTGGCAGATGGGGATTGATGCGCTCGAGTGCCTCACGAAGACGCCCCTTTAGCACCACCTCGTGGTAAGCGTCCCGCTCGGGAGATGTTCCTTCAGGTGATATGTCGGGCCCAAAGGCTACCTGCCACCCAAGCTCCCGCAGTTCATCAAGCGCCATCTGCTCTACGTCTTTCTCGTGCATCATGATTAGGCTCTCAACTTTAGGTTAACGAGGAGACAGCATAATAAATCTTTAAGTCCATGATTACATTACTAAACATCAACGTTGACCTGCTATCTCTGCCAATGCTGCCTTAAGTACCTGCAAGACTATTCTTGCAGTATTAGCATCTGGGGTGAATTTAGATTTTATTTGCTCATAGGGGTGAATATAATTCCGGAAGTCCCTTAGCCCATGACTGAATTTTTTAATATCGATACTTAATAGTCCTACCTCGCAGGATATATCAATCAAATTAGAGAGACTCCATTCTCGGAAGGGCTTTACTTTACCATTGTCTGCTTTAGGACTTGCCTTTGCTCGATTGAACTTTTCCGGATTTTTAAATGCTGCACCAAGTAAAACACCCTCAAGAATACTTCCTGCTAGGAAGATTACAGACAAATATGCTTTTGCATCCATTGCTTTAGGTAACTCCAAAAGTCTAGTTTCTATGACTGCCTTTACGTCGGAGTTAATGGGGAGCAGGCTAATATCGGGTATGGCATACTTACGTTTTAGAAAATTATTGAGCTGTGGATCTATTTCTTCTTTTCCCCTGTCCTTCTCCAGTCTTTTTATAATAGCGTAACATCTCTCTAGAGTCTCTGTGTCCATTTTTCTGTGTTCCAATTTATATTTAGTTTCATACGATTTCAGTATCTCAGAAAGTACGGCTACGACCTTCTCATCAGACTCTATTTCCCAGAAAGCGCGCATTTTCTTGGCTTTAGACTTGCCATATTTCGTATATTTGGGACTATGTATATCAATTCCATGTCGTGAGAATAATTGAGCAAACGTCTCATTCTTATAATCCAATACATAGCCACTCTCCATATTAAACAACTTTTCAAAATAACGTTTTTCATCGTCTCTGAGGCTACTCATAGTGCATACTCCAGTATTTTCTCCACATCTGGGACACGCAGCTCGCCGGAGATCAGTTTGGGTAAAAGGGTATCGCGGAGGGTGGCCAGGGTACGGGATTGATCAGATATCGTTCTAATCATACTAAAATACTCAGATACTTGGTTGTAAAACACTCTCGATACCTTATCCCCCGAATAAAACATAGGAATAGATTTCAAGTTCTTCTGACTAATTTTCGGCTGAACTGCACCTGTGATAAATGCCCTTATATTCACATTTTTTAAAACCAGATATAGTTGTTCGTTGGAAATTTTACTACCTGTTAAAACATGAGCATGATTATTCACCCAAAAATTTCCCCACACATACTGTGTTATTGGATGGCCATACTCATCTATTACTGAACCGTCCTCTCCTACCAAAATGTAGATACCATCAAATAGGTAGTCGTCAATATAGTCCATAAAGCCAGTAGCCCCATAGTAAGGATATGAACCTCTACGCAATGCACGCTCTCGACTATTAAGAGGAATACGTTTGGAATCATATATCTCAATTACTTCCCCCAATCGCTTCACCTCCCACCCCTCCGGAATCGGGCCAAGTTCAGAGTTCTGGAACCTGTCGGGGAAAAGGCGCAGGATGTGCTCTGGAAGGCCCAGGGCGTCGGGGTTGTTGCGGTAGTGGTAGGCGCGTTCGGCGAACTTGTCGGGTATCGGGTTGCCTGCCTTGAGTGCGTTTACCACCACAGGGTCGAAGTCCACGAACCACGACTTGAACAGCGCCTGGGCCATGGCCTCCAGGGTCTCATTCATGCGGCGGTTGAGTTCGATTTTGTCGTCCAGGGCGCCGAGAATCCGGGCAATGGCGCGCTGTTCGGGGAGAGGGGGCATGAGGATTTCCGCTTCTGCGATGTCAACCGGCAGTATTGCTGGATAAGCCGCCCCTTTCTCTCTGGAAACTAAGTATGCCGTAAACGCTTTATCGAAAACATATTCATAGAGGAAACGCGGATCTACACGATCTGTTCGGGGTCTTAGTACGGCGAACCCAGTCGATACAACTAAGTCGGGAGTGGTTTCTCGGACGAAGAACATCGATCGCCGACCTGGACGAACAGTTGAGAGCACAGTATCGCCAGCTCTGACCAACCGTCTCGCTCTGCTAGGAGCCTCAGACAGAGGTATCTGTTTCGGTGGTTCGATTATTACACCCTCGCCGACAGACGAGATGTTGAGATACCTAATATGGTTGACTGGCCAGTCAGAACCGATCACATCTGGATTAATGTCAACCACCTCACCGATACGACATCGCCGCCACTCACTTTCCATAGCCCAACACCTCCAGGTTCTTTTTGATCTCTGCCTCGAGCTTGCGGGCCTCGTCAAACTGCTCGTAGAGCCTTGCCTTAAGTTCGGCCACCTTCTCCTCGAAGGGCACCCCGTCGTCTTCCTTTTCCTCTACCCCCACATACCGGCCTGGGGTGAGCACGTAATCATGGCTGCGAATCTCGCTGATGTCGGCAGATTTCCACCATCCGGGCCTGTCCTCGTAGCCGCTGCCCTTCTTCCAGGCATGATACACACCGGCTATCTGCCGTATTTCCTCGGGTGTGAGCTCCCGGTGTACCCTGTCCACCAGCCGGCCCATGCGCCGGGCATCGATGAACAGCGTCTGTCCTGATCTGTCACGCCAACCGCGGGAGGGATCCTCTTTCTTGCTGCGGGTCACGAACCACAGACTCACAGGAATCTGGGTGGTATAAAAGAGCTGGCCCGGAAGTGCCACGATGCACTCAACAAGATCGTCTTCCAGTATGTTCTTGCGAATCTCGAATTCAGCCTTGGTGGATGTGGATAAAGAGCCGTTGGCCATGACGAATCCGGCTGTGCCACGCGGGGCCAGATGATAGATGAAGTGTTGTATCCACGCATAATTGGCGTTGTTCTCAGGTGGTGTTCCATACTTCCAGCGGGGATCTTTATCTAGTCGAGAGGCTCCCCACTCCTTCATGTTGAAGGGTGGATTTGCGAGGATGTAGTCGCTCTTTAGATCCCTGTGAAGATCGTTCAGGAAGGTGTCTGCTGGATGGGGCCCCAAGTCAACCTCTATGCGCCGTATGGCAAGGTTCATCTTTGCAAGGCGCCATGTAGTAGGGTTCGATTCCTGGCCGTAGATGGCTATGTCACCGAGCCTTCCGCCGTGTTCCTCCATGAATTTCTCTGACTGGACGAACATGCCCCCAGCTCCGCAACACGGGTCATAAACACGGCCCTTGTATGGCTCTACCATCTCAACGAGAAGCTGGACCACCGACTGTGGCGTATAAAATTCCCCGCCTCCCTTCCCTTCGGCTGCGGCGAACCTGCCCAGAAAATACTCGTACACCCTTCCCAGGGGATCTTGGACTCCTGACTCGGATGCCTTGAGACTTATGTCACCCACCAGCTTCACGAGTTCTCCCAGGCGGCTCTTGTCTAAGGCAGGCCTGGAGTAGTTTTTTGGAAGAACTCCCTTGAGGGATGGGTTCTCACGTTCTATGGCCTCCATGGCCTTGTCTATGATCTCGCCTATCTTAGGCTGCGGAGCATTTGCCTGAATCAACTCCCAGCGAGCCTCGGGAGGTACCCAGAATATCCCCTCTGCCAGGTACTCGTCGCGATCTTCGGGGTCAGTGTAGTCCGTCTCCTGCCTGGCCTTGAGTTCTTCGTATTTGTCCTGGAACGAATCGGATATGTACTTGAGGAAGATGAGCCCCAGCACCACGTGTTTGTACTCGGCTGCATCCATGTGACCGCGCAGTTTCTCGGCCATCTCCCACAGCTTTTTCTCGAAACCCAGATTACCACCATTGGACCTACCGGACATTTGCCCTCCTCCACGTATCGTCGCCCAAAATCGACACCACCAGGTCATATCGCGTAAGGCCAATAACCTGCCTGACTTTTGCTTTATGACTCATGGAGTATTTCATACCTGATTTTTTGTATGATAGTCAATGCCTCACCAAAGTTATATCAGCAGTATCAATATCTGCTGCAAAAACTGATACAGCCGCTTGGAATGCATTATCTCGTAGCCCCCTAACGGCTTCACGGCTTGGCCTGTTGTAACTTCGACTACACTAAAACTCATACTCGCCACGTATTGCTGAGCAGTCATTCTATAACTGGTGCAGATATTGCGATTTTTGCCCAGGGAAAACAAAACTGTTTGTTCACTACACACAGATGAAGCCATACGAGCCGAAGTTCTGATCCGCTACCTTGAAGGCTAACCTCCGTACCCTGAATACTGTCTCACCGGGTGTCGCGTTCAGTATGCAGCACACCGCCAGATTTAAAATTTTTCAATAAAATCATATGGTTATATCCATAAAAAACACAGATAGCCACAGTGTCATCAAACAATAGTGATGCATCGATTCTTGAACGTGGTATAAATCTGCAATGCTGGAGGTTCAGATGACGACCATTATCCGTCGCATAACGTTATTTCTGATGGTAACCGCCATGCTGTCCGCAGGATGTGCTTCAGGTGAGGAGACCACCTACTACACGAATAACACCAACAACTCCAACGGCTCCAACAATTCCAACAACACGAATAACACCAACAACTCCAACGACACCAACAATTCCAACAACACGAATAACACCAACAACTCCAACGACACCAACAATTCCAACAACACGAATAACACCAACAACTCCAACGACACCAACAACGGTACCGATACCAACAACGGTACTGGAACCAACAACGGTACCGACACTAACAATGGTACCGGGACCAACAACGGTACTGGAATCAACAACGGTACCGGGACCAACAACGGTACCGGAACCGGAAGTGGTACTGGCATGGTCTATCTAAGCGAGGTCTTTTATAATCCAGAAGGTATGGATAGTGGCCTCGAATGGATAGAACTCTACAATCCTACATCCGTAGCAGTGGATCTGAGCACATGGTCCATAGGGTATGGCGGAACAGACTACACGTACGGAACATATCAACTCAACATCACCATTCCAGCCGGAGGATGTGTCGTCGTGGGCGGCCCGACCTCGGATGTGGCCAATTACACCCCCAACTTCACTCAGGCTCAGGATTTTTCTCCAGACATACAAAACAGCGGATCCACTGCAGACGGAGTAGCCCTGTTCAACGTACCGGCCTCTGATATCTCCCCCTCCACTGATATCTCCCCCTCCACCATTCCCGTGGACGCCGTGATATACGGCAGCATCAACGCCAACAATCTGATTGATTCAACCGGATCTGCGCCTGCACCACATGTAGGCAATGTCTCACCCGGAGATTCCATCATCCGTGTAGCCGAGGAACACTGGGCGCCATCATCCACCCCCAGCCCTGGTGACTGCTCTCATTTCACTTTCTGACCTACTGTTCCTGATATTCCCCCATTCTAGCGTCTCACGCCTGTTCTAACTTGCAAACTTCCCAGTCATACCATACATATCAGCTGGGGCAGATACCATGTGCGGCATATTCGGCATATTCGGACATCCTGAGGCAGCCAACATCACATATCTGGGGCTTCATTCACTTCAGCACAGGGGACAGGAATCCGCTGGCATCGCAGCCCATGACGGACACAGAATGTACGTGGAGAAGGCCAAAGGACTGGTGGGTGAGGGATTCACTCCTGCTTCCTTGGAACAGCTCAAGGGAGACCGGGCCATAGGCCATGTACGCTACTCGACGGCTGGAGGAAGTGATCCCCGTAACAGTCAGCCCATTGCCATCGACTACAGACACGGGGAGCTGGCCGTGGCCCACAACGGCAATCTGCTGCATTCTCTAGCCTGGCGCGATGCCCTAGAACAGCAGGGGGCCATATTCCAGACAAAGGCCGACACCGAGATAATCTTGCACCTCATGTCCCGTTCTGCCGGACAGAACCTCGTCGACCGTGTGGTGGACGCGGTATCACGCGTTCAGGGTGCCTATTCCCTGCTGGCCCTGGGCGAAAGCGGTATGGTGGCTGTACGGGATCCTTGGGGGTTCCGTCCACTCGTAATGGGAAGACTTGGCGATTCCACCGTATTTGCCTCCGAAACCGCTGCCTTCGGCATAATCGGCGCCGAATTCATACGCGAAGTAAGACCCGGTGAAGTAATATTCGTCTCAGAGTTCGGCATGAAGTCCATGTTTCCTTTCAGTACCCCCGAACGTACTGCCAAGTGCGTGTTCGAACAGGTATACTTCGCCCGCCCAGACTCCACCATATTCGGCCGTAGCGTCTACGATGCCAGGGTCCAGATGGGCCGTATCCTCGCAAAGGAACATCCCGTGGACGCCGACTGTGTGGTCCCCGTGCCCGACAGCGGTATAGCCGCAGCCATAGGTTTCGCTCAGGAATCAGGCATCCCCTTTTGCATGGGACTCATCCGAAGTCACTACGTGGGACGAACCTTCATCGAGCCCAAACAGTCCATCCGTGCCTTTGGAGTACGCCTCAAACTCAGTCCAGTGCAGTCCGTTATAAAGGGTCGACGTCTCGTGGTCATCGACGATTCCCTGGTTCGGGGCACGACTTCCCGCAAACTCATGAGCATGCTCAGGGAAGCCGACGCCAGGGAGATACACCTGCGCATCAGTTCCCCTCCTGTGACTCATTCATGTTTCTTCGGCATCGATATTCCCACCCGCGAAGAACTCATCGCATATCACCATTCCGTAGAGGAAATCCGCGAATATCTCCTGTGCGATTCCCTTGGTTACCTGTCCAGGGAAGGGATGCTCAGGGCCATTGGTGCCCGTGATGGTGAGTTCTGTACGGCCTGTTTCGATGGCGACTATGCAATCGACCCCTTCAGCAGGCCGGAGCTCATCCTGCCCGGTAACGAATGATGCGCATACGTTCCTCCAGAATCCCCCTGTATCACAGTGAAGTAGCTTTGAGACGTCGCTTACGTCTGGTAATCGTGTCCTCAATCGTCGGTCTGTTCGCAGGAGGCCTGGGGGCTCTGGCAATGGTCACGCAAGGACGCTCCATCCAGTATTTGACCGTTCCGGCAGCGGCTCTGGGAGTCATGATTCTGGTGGTTTTATGGCTCAGACACCGCAGGCAGCATCCGGACATCACTTTAGAGGGCACGTCCCTCAAAGTCGGCTCCGAAACCGTGGACCTGACGCAAACGCACTTTGTGTCATGCATACACACCAGAACAGGGGCCAACGTTCTTGTATCGCCTCCCCCACTCTTCATTCCCGCGACTTTCACAGACCTGCCCGAACTAATACGGGCAGCTGGCTGGCATGAGGACCTCGCTTCCCTTCTAGACGCCCATGAAAAAGCCTCCTCTGGTTCTGCAGGGGTCAGGGAGCTGTACAGTCTGGGCCTGTACGAGGTTGCACTAAAAAAGCTACAACCTCCTAAAACTAAAGAAGAAATTCGCATTTTTTATCTCATATCCAGAAACCGGCTCTCCCCCGCGGGCATAGTGGAGGCAGCATCCGTGGTACACCGACTGCTTCCCGAGTGGTCCCTGCCCCTGGAAGATTCCCTGCGTATCGCCCTGGCCCTCAAAATCCGCGGCGAGGCCGATGCTCTATTCGAACGCCTCAGCACGATGGACACTGAAGAACTCACACCTGAGCTGCTCTCGTCGTGGTGGAAGATCCATGACTCGCAGGTGCTGGCCAAACCAGCAGGCACCAGCATGATCTCTGGTCTCGTGAGTATGGGTCACCGCTCCATGCGCATCCGGGAAGACGGCTCATTCCGGCTTCAGTCGGGGGGGCACGGGCATCTGAGAAATTATGTTGCATATCGTGTCAGCAGGAGTACCACAGGACCATCAGAACTAGCACTGTTCGATGTGCTCGGCCGCCTCGTGGTTTTAGACTCGGACCTCGACGCCACGATTCCGGCCATCAGGGCTTATGGCCCGCACATAATGGAGCTGGGTGACGAGGGCATCATGGATTTCAGGACACGCAACATATTGAATCACCTGAAAAAACAGTAACAGACCCATGAGCGTATCTTACAGAATCATGCCTGTAGCCCTGTGGCTCACGGCAGGACTCACCATTGTCTCGTGCAGCCGAGGACACCGTACCGAACAGCAGCAAGGACAAAAGCATCCAGTCACCTCTGTGGCCCGTCATGCCGTCAACAAAACACCTCATGGCAAAAAATCTGCTGATTCCCCCACTCCAATCCAAGACTGGACAGTGGAAGGTCCTCTGGCACACCGAATAAAAGCCGCTACGGTCACGGGAGCAGGAGGCAGGAAGCTTCCAGTGAGGCCGGGTTCACGGCTAGTGCTCACCATGCTGGTGACATCCATGACGAGTGACGGTGTTACCGTGAGGGTCACCATGACCGGTGCCTCCCGGACCGTGCTGGACATGAAACGTACCTTGCACCCCGGTCATGGCTCAGGACTAAAACGAGTAGGCCTGGCCGTGGATACTTCATCTTTGTGGCCCGAAGGTCCATATACCTTGGAGGTGTCACTGGACCAGCCGTCGAGCTCACTTTACGGGCGTCTTTATACCACAGTGGTTCTGAAAGATACCGAGGCCCTAGAAGGCTCCTTGGAGGCTATCACATTTCCTTACAGTCCCAGGATACTGAACCGTGCTTGGATAAAGGGTGACCCGAAGATTCTGTCTTCCGTTACCGCCGTACGCTGGAAGCTTCTCGGCACCGGGAACTCATCGGAACACACTGCCAGTTGGCATTACGATGGAGGCAGATGGGCACTCGTGGACCTGGGACGTACCGACACCACCGGGGCCTCAGGACTCAAGGCCATACTCCTGCGCCAGGGACACGATCAGAGTGTGGCCCGCACCATAGTACCCCCCCACGGTATCCTGTCCGACATGGCTGTAACCTCTATGGATGGCACTCCCCGCATCTATTTTTTGCGTCAGGAATCGGGAATCGTGCGTTTTTCCGTGCATAATTCCTCTTCTGTGCCGATTTCCGTGTATCTCATGGGCCCTGACGGTATCTATTCCATGACACGTACACGTCATACTGGCCCCAAACCTTTCATGCTCACCTTCACTGTACCAGAATTCGCCACTTCAGGCAGATACAGGTTCCACATCGTTGCAGGCCCAGACACGTACGACGTGCCCTTCGAGGTGAGAGGCCCTGCCATAAGGCCCACTCGATTCAGGGCGCATTCCCTGGCCCTGGGACGCTATGAGGGCTTTCTCTCGGATGAGGTTAACACCGTGAAGGCCCCCGGCCCCCTGCTCCTATCATGGATAGTGGAAGGCTTCAGGCTCTCTGAGACACGGGTCACACTGGGCAATAAAAGCGGGCCGGCCTATGAAATCAGCATAAGGTGCCAACTAACGCTGCGCCATCCCCTCTATGAAGACCCCATCATGAAGGCGGACGGTATCGAACTGAAAACCCCGCTCCTTCATGCAGCCAGGGCAGCACGCATGAAGACCCGACTCGTACTTCCTGCCCTCAAAAAAGGTAGATACATGCTTCAGATAAACTGTGCAGACCAAAACTCCAGGGGAGAAGCGATGCTCGTACGGCAGGTGGAGGTGACGAGATGAGCCATGTGGGCGTACTGGTTATCCT
>JALWFW010000181.1 GCA_027013865.1 Polyangiaceae bacterium
GCAAACCCGAATCCAAGGAGGTGAAACCATGAGTGCAAGGCAAGTGTTTTGGGGCGTCGTGTTGATTTTTTTAGGCTTCGTCTTTCTGGGGCATTCCATGGGAATGGCCTTGCCCGCAATCTGGGCACGGTGGATGAGATAATAGATCTGACCTCGGAGCTAAAAAAGAGGTGGCAAGGGGCCCATCCTCTTCCCATTGCAGTGGATCAGGAGGGGGGGCGTGTCAAACGCCTAAAATTCGTTCCCTGGCCGTCGGCACATGCCGTGGCATCCGTAGGAGAGACCGACTTTACGGCAAGGGTAGGCAGACTCATGGGGCAGGAACTGGCAGCCTTAGGATTCAACGTCGACTTCGCCCCGGTGCTGGACCTCTCACGGCCTGATGCTCCGGGGGTCATTGCAGACCGTTCCTTTGGTCCGGATCCAGCCACGGTGATCTCCCACGCCAGTGCCTGGATCATGGGCCTCAGAAGTGCTGGTCTGAGTGCATGCGGCAAGCATTTTCCCGGTCATGGTGCCGCCGTGACAGATTCCCATACCGAACTTCCGGTGGTGCGGGAGGAGGCCGGGAAGCTCAGGGCCCACAGGCAGCCATTCGAGGATCTTGCCCCGTATCTGGATCTCGTGATGACGGCCCATGTGCTGTATACAGGTTTGGATGAGGTGCCAGTGACCTTTTCCCAGAAGATCCTCGAAACGTTCCGCTACGACGGCGTAGTCATCACCGATGACCTGGAGATGGGGGCCATGGCTTCCATTCCCCCCCGGGAACGTGGTGTCAGAGCCCTTGCAGCCGGTCATCATTCTCTGCTCGTTTGCTCGTCAGAGGAGATCCGCGAGGAGATCATCGCCGGACTTCACGATGCCTGGAAGGATCTGGAGCCCCTAGTCGCCCGGATAAGCGTGCGTCTAGACCGCTGGTACCGGCGTATAGTGGACATTCCCCAGCCTCCTCTTTCGGACATCCATTCCCAGGCGATGTCCCTTCTGGAATCCAGGAATCTCGTATGAATCGTATGCATCATACGGTCTGTATAGTACTGGCTGCTGGTCGTGGCCGCCGGCTTGGCGGTCCGAAGGTCCTTGCATCTCTGGGGGAGGTGACCTTTGCCCAGAGGATACGTTCCGTGCTGGACGAGGTGGGTATTCCTACGGTGTGGGTGGTTAGGGATCCTGAGCATGCCAGGGATCTGGGGGGTACGGTGCTGGTGAATCATCTACCTGACGGTGATATGTTCTCATCCGTGAAAGTTGGTATCAGGGCTATTCATGCACAGTGGTATCTCATATGGCCTGTGGATGTGCCACTGGTTTCTACGGGTACGGTTTCTTTAGTAATTTCAAGTAGTTATAGCGGAGTTTCGGCAGTGCAGCCCCGTTTTGAGGGCAGGCGTGGGCATCCTTATCTAGTGCACCGCAGGCTGCTGACCCTGGGTCTCTCTAACGGGGCTGGTTCCATGCGTGACGTGTTCGGTATGGGATTTCCCATGAGATTCATCGATGTGCAGGATGAGGCCGTAGTGCTCAATATCAACACTCCCAGTGACTTGCGTAAGGCCATGGAGTTCACCGCCATATGACTGTGCTGCTCAGAACGAGAAGAGTACGCCGTCACCCGCTTCGGCTGCGTGGTAGTTTCTGCTGAGATAACGGTAGGAGAAGGAATCGAAGTCCATGGAGGGAATGTAGGCGGAAAGGACATGCATATACATGCTACCTGCCGGTCTGATGGGCACGTTCTGGACGCCGTCCAGATCAGGAAGCCTGAAAGAGCGAAGGGCCCCGTTTGCGTAAATACGCCAAAATGTGTCGCCATCCGGAAATGTGTTGAGTTTGATGTAATAGAACGTTGGTGTCAGTCCGTATCCTCCGTCCAGAACGATGCGACTGTCTTCCAGTTCTTCGCCTGACTGGGGCACCAGAGGCGAGGGAACGGGCAGGAACGGTCCTATCCGTCCAGGCCAGGTTTGAGTGACCACGGGATCCAGCAAAACGAAACTGAAGGGATACTCGCCGCCGGAATAGGCCTCAGCATATACTGCCAGGCTCGCATCGGCCAGGGGGCCGTCTGGGCGGGGTTGAGATGAGAAGTAGATTGTCTCAGAGGCATCAGTGGTACTGACCGTTGCCGAGGAGCGCACCAGATAACCTTCGCTACCAAGGTCCAGGAACAGTTTTATCCTGTAGGAGGACGGGCCTTCATCGGACAGTTCGGGGGGTTGAGACAGCGTGAACGAGTAGTTACCTTCCAGGGAATATATGATCTCAAGTGTTGCAGACACTTCCTCTTCAGGCCCTACCACGAGGTTACGGACGATTCCGTAGGCAAAGGGAGTGAAATCTTTTCCGTCGTCGGCATGTTCCCATCCTGCCTCTGCATAGAGTGTCAAGGTGGAGGGCCATACAGTTAGGCTGAAGGGTATCCCAAAGCCATCCACGCACTGTGACGTATCCTCGTATATGCGCAGGATCTCGGGTGATGGGGCAGAATAGTAACCAAAGGTCTGATAGATACGTACCACCCGGCGATACCCTTCCGGAGGCTGAGGCACTACACGATCCCACAGACAGGTCATCTGATATTCCTGGTCTCTGAACAGAAGGTTACCTATCACCTGGCCATATACGGGATTGGGTATGGTGGGCAGTCCATTGCCATCCCGGGGCGGCGGGTTTACGGGATACAGGAAGACCGTCACCTCTGAGCGGTCGAATCCGATGAACGTGGATATCTGATATCCCTCGTATGCCACGGTCAGCATCTGGGGACCGCGTAAATCAGGGCTGGCGAAAACCACCGTTCCGTTACTGTCCGTGCGTGCACTGAAGGTGGAGTCGGGATCCGTCCCAAGAAGGACGAAAGCCCCCGAAACTGGCTGTCTGGAGTAGATGTTGAGTACGGTTACGGTGAGTTGGCCTGATATGGGACCGCCTCCGAATCCACCATAGGCAGGATCAGAGGAGTCGTAATAGGTGAAGGCGTCTTCTACGGTCAGTGTGGTGGCATCCCGGCGTACCACCAGATCCACGGTTTCCGGATCGTGCGGTGGTGTGCGTCCAATCACCAGGCCACTGCTCATGATGTGGGTATCTAGGAGGGTGGCGTCTCCAAACAAGATGGTGTCCTGGGGCTGAAACTCGAGGTCAGGAGAGGTGATGCGTACGTACGTGCCACCAGAAGCAGGACCTGAATCGGGATCAAGTGAGAAACGGTCGTATGAGAATGCAATGTCCAAGGTGGTGGTGCGGCCGTCGGGAGCCATGACCGTGATCGGAACGGTTCCCACCTCGCCAGGAGGAGATACGCAGACTATTCTATCGGGAGAAAGTACGTTGGTGAGGTCCGAAGGGGCCCATCTGTCACCGAATTTCACCTGGGAGCCATTCTCGAATCCAAAACCGCGTATTACCACCACCGTACCGCCGGCCACTGGTCCGTGTTCGGGCTCTATGAGGGTTATGTGCATGGGGGACGTGGCATCATTGTTTACGGTGCTGTTGTTGTCTCCGTTGTTGGGGCTGAATGTGTCGCTGTCAGATGGCTGGGCACAACCAACCGTGATGGTGATCCAGATAACGACGGCGATGTAGACAAGGTGAACGTGTGGGGGAAAGACGTGGCGTCTCATGTCCCACAGGATAGCACTGCATCCCATCGAGTCCAGCTGAGCGGGATGAGCAAACAGTGTTGAGTATTCCGTGCCCTTCCCTGGAACATGCCTGGGCCGCGTAACGGGTGCGTATGTTAGGGTACGGTGTAGGTGGTCTCTGCTCAGGGCCTGGGTATGTGGGAGGAACGGAGTGTAACACGATCTTGACCCCAGGGGTTCTTTCGGGTTATGGAAAACATCATGGAACGACTGTGGGCCCCCTGGAGAATGGCATACATCGAGGACGACAGCCCCGAGGAAGGCTGCATATTTTGCCGGCGTATGAAAGCCGACCCATCGCAGATGCGCAGGCTTCACATTTTGGATCGCGGCAGGCACGTACTCGTGATGCTCAACAAGTATCCCTATACGTCTGGTCATATAATGGTGGTTCCGGCCTCTCACGTAGGCCGTCCGTACCTTCTGGACAGACATGAGTTTACCCTGCTGTCGGAAGTGGTACGGCTGGCATCCCGGGCCCTGGAGGATGCAGTGTCCTGTGAAGGCATCAACATAGGCATGAACCTGGGTCATACGGCAGGTGCTGGTATCACGGATCACGTTCACTACCATCTGGTACCGCGCTGGAACGGGGACACCAACTTCATGCCGGTCATAGGAGATGTCCGGGTCATGCCCGAATACCTGGAGGCCAGCTACGACCGACTTCTTCCCCACTTCGAGGGTATCTGCGAGGCAGCGGGCGACGAGCCCTGGATAGGGTAGTTGTCTTTGAAAAAGTTAGTGATATCAAACAGTTATGAGCGTAGACTTCATTGAAATACTACGACGGGAATTCGGTGGTGACCGCATAATAACCGACGAGTCCCGCCTGGTGAGTTATGCCACTGATGAGTCCGAGGCAGGACCTTTTTTGCCCCAGGCTGCCTTGGTGGCCCGAAGTGCAGTGGAGGTGGAGACGCTCCTTCGCCTGGCCGCAGAGTACCGCTTTCCGGTCACCCCCAGGGGACTTGGCACAGGTAAGTCCGGGGGAGCCCTTCCTGTGGCAGGTGGCGTAATCCTGGCCATGGACCGTATGAATCGCGTCCTGGATATCGATGGTGAGAACTTCATCGCAGTGGTGGAGCCTGGCGTCATAACGGCCACGCTTCAGGACGAGGCCTGGGGTGAGGGAATGTTTTATCCTCCGGATCCTGCTAGTCTGGAGTCATGCTCGATTGGTGGTAACGTCAGTGAGAATGCAGGAGGCCCCCGGGCCTTCCGTTATGGTGTAACCTCCCACTATGTTCTGGGCATGGACGTGGTGGTCATGGGTGGGCGCCGTTTTTTCACCGGACACAATACTATAAAAGGGGTGTCGGGGTACAGCCTGCCCGGTCTACTTACTGGAAGCGAGGGCACCTTGGGAGTGTTCACGAAGCTCGTGATGCGCCTCGTGCCCAGACCTCGCGAACCTGGCCTCGTGGTGCCATTTTTCGATTCACTGGAGAAGGCTGGAGACGCCGTGACCCGCATTCTCAAAAGCGGGCTCACCACTCCTATGGCCCTGGAGCTTTTGGACCATACGTCCCTGGAACACATTCGGGGCATCGATGGCTTCGACCCTCCGCGCCAGGCAGCCGGGGCAGTGATATGCGAGATAGAGGGCCTGCCCGAGGACGACGCTCTCATGGACGGGGTCTTCGGACTCATGGAGGAGCTTGATCCCCTGGACGTACAGGTAGCCCTGGATCAGGCTTCGGCCAGACGCATATGGTCGGCCCGACGTCAGGTGAGTACGCGCCTCAAGGAAGCCCATGCCCACAAGTTCTCTGATGACGTGACAGTTCCAAGAAGTGCACTGCCCCTTCTGCTGCACAAAGTGGAGGAACTGGCCTCAGAACACGATCTCATCGTGGGTTGTTACGGTCATGCCGGCGACGGTAATCTCCACGTGAATCTCCTGGCTGACGACGAAAGTCCACACGACCGCTTCGAGGCTGCTCTGAGGGAACTTCTGGTGCTCGTGGTGTCTTTGGGAGGCACTATCTCCGGAGAACACGGCATTGGTATCACGAAAAAGCGGTTCATGTCCCTAGAGCACTCCCCGGCAGAGATGGACATGATGCTTGCCGTCAAAAAGGCGTGGGATCCGTACAATCTTCTGAATCCTGGCAAGATATTCCCGGATGGGTGAGGATTCGAAAAAATCAGATGTAATCAATTTTGGGGTGCGGGGATTTTTCACGGCAATCCTTTCAGAGGATCGCTCTCGTGTGTCAGTCCACGGGATCCAAGAACAGCACGTCACCCCTGGGGTCCACTTTCTTGACCATGAAATCGTGTTCCATACCCCGTTCCACGGGTCTGCCGAACATGACGTTCACCCGCAGACCGTAGTCATTGAGGAACACGGTGGCCTTGTACCTGCGTGGATCCCGAGTTTCTACCACTGTTCCGCGGATGAGCAGATGTCCGGCATTCTCCCGGAAATAGACAAACAGCCAGTAACGGTTCGAATCACGTTCCAGCATGGCAGCCTCCCAGGCCACACTGTCGGCTGTTCCCAAAATGGGATAGATCTGCTCGCTGGTGAAGGGCATGTCCTGGCCCTGCAAAAAGGCCTTGAGTTGGTAGTGGGCCAGAAGATCGGTGTATCGCCTGAGAGGAGATGAGACCTGGAGATACACGTCGACTCCGAGGCCGTGATGGGGAGCGGGTTTTGCCGAGAATTCACCGCGTTTGAGCCTGCTTAAGATGTCCAGGGCGCCTATTATGCTGGTGGTGTCCACCCGAGCGGGCAGATCTTCAGGGCGCTTTTGGGTGCGGTATATCACCGGTAGGCCGTGTTTTCTTGCAAACATCCCTGCTACGGTGTTGCACAGAATCATGAATTCGCTCACCAGGAGCCGGGAAGGAGATGATGTGTCCACTAGGTGCACATCTATGACTCCATTGGGAAGAAGTTTTACCTTCACATCTGGCAGGTTCACTGACACTGCACCCCGTCCGGCCCGTTTGCGCTCCAGTTTTCTTGAAATATTATATAGAGTTACAAGGGAATTGTGGATCTCTTCGGGAAGTACTCGCTCGTTGAGATCCTTGGTTACGGTCTCATAGTCCAGTCGTGCCGAAGACCTGATGACAGACGGGACGATCTCGTATTCGGCGATCTCTCCGATTTCGGAGATTTTTACCAGAAAGGACAGTGCCGGCCGGTCTTCACCCTCCACTAGGGACAGGTTGGACTCGGAAATGGAACGAGGCAGCATGGGTATGTTGCCGTCAGGCAAGTAGATGGTGGCGCCACGCTCTCGGGCAGCCATGTCCAGGGGAGCACCAGGGGACATTACCGAGGCGGGATCCGCGATATGGACCCCCACCAGCCAGCCATCGTCTAGTTTCTGGACGGACAGGGCGTCATCGAGGTCGCGGGTCCACGGATCGTCTATGGAGAAAACCAATAGGTCGCGTAGATCCCGCCGTCCCTCCAGATTGGGGCTCACGGAAGCGGCCAGGTGTTCCACGTCTTCGGGGAAGCGGGCCTTGAAGCCGAGGCGCATGAGTTTGATGTTGGCATGCTCGTCCAGTTCACCGAGTACCACGAGTATTTCGAAAGCCCTGCGTTCTAGGGAACGGAAGCGTTTGCCCTCGGGCATGTCCACCTGGCGGGTTATACGGATGGCCTCTTCCCTGGCTTTGTCCTCTCCGTGTATGGCCAGGTGTCGCAGCCAGTCCACGTAACGACGTGTCCAGTGTAACTCATTGAAATAATTAATGTTTTCTCTGAGTTCTTCCTCGTCGCGAATGGCCATTATCCGGGTGAGTAGAGCAATCGTCTCCTGTATCTCTTGCTCTTTGCGCCTGAGGGCTTCCTCCTGCTGAATGATTTCCCGGACGTTTTCGGGCTGGCGGGGCTCGTATCCTGTCTTTTTGGCCCTGAAGTACAGTCTATCTTCAGAAAGTGCCCTGTGCAGGGCAAGGATGCGGGCATTATTCAGGGATTCGAATAGCAGTTCACCCAGATCCTCCAGGGAGACCTCCTCACCCATCTCCAGGGCGAATTCCCACAGGGATTTTACGTCTATGTCTTCCTGGAGGCTGGCAGCCGTGCGGCTCAACTCGTCGAGGGCCTTCCAGGACTCCACAGGAGCAGGGAGGACCAGGCGAACACGGCTGCGCGGAATGCGGCGTTCCCGGCCGTCTGCGGTGCGCACCACCAGTTTGCCCCCCTTTGCCTCTTCGGATACCCAGGCAAGACGCCTCCTACCATCTTCCTCGAACTGTATTGCATGACGGCGATGTGGTTCCACGTTGTCCCACTTTCCGGGGAAACAGACGACCATCAAACTGCGACTGCTTACCCCTGTGTCTCAATCATGAAGTATAATGCCTTCGTGCAGGCAGAGATGCGAGTCTATGTATATGCGAACGTGATACAGTGATCAGTAACCTGACGGGGTCAGCCCTTTTTCCTGCGGTTACGGTCGTCACGGCGCTCCTTGATGCGGGCAGCACGGCCACGACGTTCACGCAGGTAGTAGATCCGGGACCTGCGGACCTTACCGCGGCTGGTGACCTCGACCTTGGAGACCACGGGGGCATGGATGGGGAAGATCCTCTCCACGCCGATGCCGTAGGACATCTTGCGCACCGTGAATGTGGTGCGGCTGGAGCCACGGCGCATACGTATCACGACGCCTTCGAACACCTGGATTCTCTCACGGGCACCCTCTTTGACGCGCACGTGAACGCGTACGGAATCTCCAGGGCGGAAGGACGGGAGTTCTTCCTGCTTGAGCTGCTCTTTTTCGATCATGTCGATCATTGGATGTACGTTGCTCATGTTTCACCTCACTGTGTGTGTCTCCGGGGTGCATGCAGAGCTGACAGAGGCACCACGGGCGGACTGTTTTTAGTGAGATAGTTGCTTCCTGTCAAGGATACAGTAGACGATACCAGGGTAGTCAAGTTTTGGGATTACAGGCCAACTAGGTTTGCCAGAACCCACGCCCGTATGACTAAGGCGGACAACCCTGTCCAAAAAGTGTCCAACTTAGCCAAGATGGGCTGGCATTCAGACAGACCGCATTGGGTTAGTGTTCAGACAGTTCCCCTGCGGCGTGGTGTCCAAAAGCCATTTAATTTCAGCACGTTATGCAAGTAATCTCAACAAGTTATACAAAAGCGTCTTTTGTAACTTGGCAGGTGTTCCAGGGTAGTCAAGTTTTGGAATTACAGGCCATCCAGGTTTGCCAGAACCCCATTCCCGTATGCCTAAGGCGGCCAAGCCTGGCCAAAAAGTGTCCAACTTAGCCGAGATGGGTAGGTGTTCAGACAGACCACCTGTGGCATGGTATCTAAAAGCCATTTTATTTCAGTATATTACATACATCAAATTCCGACCGCTGTCCCTGGCACGTATATTGCATAACCCCTCCCATGACTGAACCCTAGGAGACACGAGGATCCCCCGGCTGGGTGCCGAGCGCTAGCACTGTGCCGGGCAGGTGGTGGAGGAACCTTGCCCCTAAAATCCCACCGTAATAGCGGCGGGACAGGCAGGGGCTTATCCAGCGGTTCGGATTTTTGGCCGGTGTGACGGCGGGGGTGGGCCCTTCTTTGAATAGGACGGTTTCGGGTCTTGCGGTAAAGTACTGGAATATCAAGGGGTTACCACGTAACACCAAATGCTGTGGCGGAGTGTGTGGAGCGTGCCGCAAAGGCCGCAGCACCAGACAGGGGCTCTTCTTGCGGTTAAGCTTGCGTTTTTTGCAACTTGGCAGGTGTCCCAGGGCTGTCGAGTTTTGGGATTACAGGCCATCCAGGTTTGCCAAGGCCCCACCCGTATGCCTAAGGCGGCCAACCCTGTCCAAAAAGTGTCCAACTTAGCCGAGTTGGGCTGGTGTTCAGACAGACCGACTGTGATGTGGTGCTGAAAAGTACTTTAATTTCAGTGTGTTATGTACGTCAAATTCCGACCCCTTCCCCTGGCACGCATATTGCATAACCCCTCCCATGACTGAACCCTAGGAGACACGAGGATCCCCCGGCTGGGTGCCGAGCGCTCGCACTGTGCCGGGCAGGTGGTGGAGGAACCTTGCCCCGAAAATCCCACCGTAAGAGCGGCGGGACAGGCAGGGGCTTATCCAGCGATTCAGTTTTCGGCCGGTGTGACGGCGGGGGTGGGCCCTTCTTTGGATGGGACGATTTCGGGATTTACGGTAAAGTACTGTAATATCAAGGGGTTGCCGCGTAACGCAAAACGCTGTGGCAGGGTGTGTGGCCCGTGCCAAAAAGGCCGCAGCACCCGAGGGATAACCTTCTTAGGGCAATGAATCAGTATCACCGGCACGGCCAAAAAAAGCATGCCTGGTCAGGAAGGCTTACCACGCACCTTTGCAGGGCAGCCCAACAGCTCTGGAACGTAATCCAAGGGTATCTTGATAATCTTGATAGGACAAGCTTGGAACGCATTCCTGAGGCTCATTGAGACGATTCGGAGCCGTTCATGCGTGGTTTTCGTCCGATGGCAGGCCTTCTTGTCTGTTAGGCAGGGTAGGGGCACGACAGGGTGTATCGTGGGTAAGTATGACGCTCTTTCCGGTGCCTTTTCGGACTGCTGTGCTGACGTATAGGGTCATAGATGAGGTGATCTGAGTGCATGCCGGTATTTTGGGCGCCATCGCAGTGAGATGGTTCTTTCAGGTGATGGTGTTGAGTGAAAGTTATTTTATTTCAATGAGTTATAGTTTTATGTTGGGCTAGTGGACGCCGCGATTTTCTGGTTTTGGCTGAGGGACGGTGAGGCTTGGGGGTAAAGTATGTCTGGCGGGAACGATGGCGGGTATGAAGGATGCCAGGGCGTGAGATTGGCTGGGTATGGGGTGGGGGAAGCGTTAGCGCAGACCCGAGATCTCCTCGGCTATGTTCACGTTGTGATCGCCAATTTTCTCGTAGGAGGTGATCATGTTGATGTGGATGATGCCACCTTCCACGAATTTCGGATCACTGCTCATGCGCTCGATATTGCTTTTGCGCAGCTGTTTGGTGAGGCGGTTTATCTCCTCTTCCATGACGTAGGCTTTTTCGATGATGTCCTTGCGTTCCGTGAGGTTGTCGCGCACGAATCTCACGAAGTCCTGCACGGCTTTGGCCAGTTGGAGCATCTCCTTCTGGGCATCCTCCACGAAGGGGTACCTGTACTCGTGGCGCCTTCTGAGAAGTTTGGTTATCTGCTCGCAGTGGTCTCCCATGCGCTCGTAGTCGGTGACGGTGTGCAGAAGGCCCGCAAGCTCCCGTGACTCATCGTAGGACAGGGGAGCCTGACTCAGGTGGGTGAGGTAGTCCACCATCTCCTCGGCCATGCGGTCCACCTTCTCCTCGCGTCGCATGAGCTCTGTGACCACGCTGCCCTTGTCCCCCAGGGGATCGGTGATGAGATCCTCCAGGTCAGAGAGCATCTTCAGAAGCTCGTCGGCCATGTACTGCATGTCTTTGCGGGCTGCAAGAAGTGCCAGCTCGGGCGTGGGAACGAGGGCGTAGTCAATGTACTTGAGCTCTGAGGCTTCCCGCTTCTGTCTTGCAGTTGGTTCG
>JALWFW010000182.1:0-779 GCA_027013865.1 Polyangiaceae bacterium
CGAACCGCCCGGGGAGAGAGCGGCGGAGGGCGGTTAGCAGCCGGGGGGCGATCCGGCGGCAGGTGGTTAACAGCCCTTCCGAGCCTCGCGAGAGACGGCGTGCTCTTGCAAGGGGTGCGGTGCGCCTCCTCATGCCCGGCCGATGTCGGCGTGCGCTCGGTTCGGGACGCCTCCGAAACCGCGGCCGCCACCGGCTCTCTCCCTCCGGGCAGCGCAAGCTCGAGGTGGAGGCGCACCGGTGGCGCGTGCCTCACACGATCCTGCGAGCCCGGCAGTACGCCGTCTCCGTCGACGAAACGGTGCGCGACCACGGGCGGGTTGCTCACACGCCGTGGGCGCGTTGCCCGGGACCGCGTCCACTTCGCGGTGGTGCTCGGCGACGACACGAGGCACCGCCGCGTGGCGGGGCGGGCACCAAGGCCAACGACCTCGCGGCCTACCGGTCGGCTCTGGCGCGAGGGCGACGTCCTGTGGACGCCCTTCTCGGACGCACTGCGCGCCGAGCTCCTCGGAGCCCAACGGGGCTCCTCGCCCGAGCCTCCGAGTCTGTCAGCGCCCCGCACGGCCGGGTCGACAGCGACGACCTCGCATGCGAGGAGCCCGTGCGCCAGCGGCCACAGTTCTCGATTTCCGGCGAACCGCTCGGGGAGCAAGCGGGAGAGAGCGGCCAACAGCCCGAGGGCGAGGAGGACCAGGCCGCCTAACAGCGGAGGCGACGTTGGCGACAGCACGGCGGGCAGTTCCGCCATTTGGTCGTCATGCCTCCCTGGCGCTCGCTG
>JALWFW010000182.1:789-3537 GCA_027013865.1 Polyangiaceae bacterium
CCATCCCCCAATAAACAGGTCACCTGTCGGTCGAACCATCATTAACTCAGACTTCCTCAGGATCGCGACGTCGTGCTTCCGCCATCTTGGAGCAGGATCGTGAGCACGCTATCAATCTCCTCCGTGCTCATGCCTCGCGCCTCTCGAACCGACCTGATCATTTGCAGGTTCCGTATAGTCGTTTCTCGCATCCATTCGGGACATCCCAATGTCGCTACCTTCGCAGCCGCACGCGTTGCATGATCCCAATCCTCCCCGAGGACTGCGGCCTCCAGCACTGTCGCAACGTCCCAGTAGTCGTCTGAACCCATGCCGCCACGCCTAGCAGCCGCAAACGACACGACAGGAATAACCCGCCGTAGTTCCTCTAGAGCCTCCGGCGTACCCTTCACGAAAAGTAGTGTCGCCAAGTTGATGCCTGGGTAGTAGTCACGCGGATCATCCTCGAATCCACGTCGGTACCACTCGATGGCCTGATCCAGATAGGCCCTCGCAATTTCCTCCCGACCACGTAAACGGGCCTCGTCATACCAATCCTTGTAGATTCTCCCGTACAGCCCGCACGTCTCGGGGGACGGTCCTCGTTCATCGATCACCTCTTGTAGTATGTCTGCCGCGCGCCTCCTGTCCCCTTCGAGGTTCCTGCGGTTCAGGGCGAACGCTAGTTGCTCCCTGATGGTGACAGCCTCCTTTATGGGCTCGGGAAGGCGATCGATCAGGCGAATCATCTCGTCCCACGCCTTGACATCGCGGTAGGCTAGGAGCAGGTCTACAAGCAGCTCGGTGTGCGTTTCATTGAAATCACCAAGTTTTTCTTCTATCGAACGCAGGCGCCTCCTGGCTTCCTCTTGATCATGCAGCGAACACGCGTCGCGTATCATTCTTCGGACTTCGTCGAAGAATACTACGCGATCCCGAAAGCTCTCCGTAACTTCATGAGGGAGATCAATACCCGGAAACTCCGAGATTAACTGGAACAGTGGACTATCTTTGGCCTTGAGGTCCTCAACAGCAACCCGCAGCCGCTGTTCAAGGTTCCGACGCAACTCGTTCGCAGCGGGTTCTGACAAGACCCCGTTCTCGAGTGCGTACGGAACCGCCCGAACCATAGCTACGTCGAACGGGATCCGATAATCCTTCGCATAGATGAGAATCGTTGCTCGAGGTCTGGCACAATGTCTAACACCAAGTTCATAGAAAACGTTCGGATTCTGAAGCGTTAGATCTGCAATGACGATTTCTGCTAGGAGGAGGCGCTCAAACATCGGGACGTGGATAATCCCGCCCGACCGCTCCTCATCAGACCTGATCACATCCACGTTCACGGTCTCGGCTGCCGGACGGATCGCGGCCTCGTAGATATGATCGAAGTCGATTTCGCACTGGCCCGCGGCATCTCGTTTCTTGCCAAAGGGCATCGCAACAAACAGAAGCGGCTTAAGGGCTCCAGACACTACTGCCTCCTGCGATTCCCGGGCTCGCCCCGTGGCAAGGCGTTACCATCAGCGGCCAGAGACCGCCTTCGCAATGGCTCGCTTGATACCGTCGAGAGAGAAGCGGGAAGCCACTACATGGTCGCGAACCCTCAGCTCCCGTGGAATGTATTGAACCTTCGACTTGGGCACAACGAACACAGCAACAAGAGCGTTACCCATGTTCGCACTGGTTTCGATTTCCCAGTTCACCCAGCCGCTCCTCCACGTATTCTCGCCTATCAAGCAGAGCGTTACGGATGCCCTCTTGATCTTCTGGCGGATGCGCCTCTTGATGTAGTCTGCGTTCTGGCTGTTGACGGGGACGGTCACTGATTCATCGTAGATATCGAAATCGATGTTCTCGTTCTTTGCCCACGCACGTAGCATGTTGGCGTAGTTTCTATCGTGGTCGTAGTCGAAGCTAATGAATACTCTAGGTCTAGTTGTCATAATGCTCCTCCTCTCGCTATGGTTCGTCCCCACCGGCGCGCGTTGGGGACAAGCCGGTCTTGGGCAACGGTGCCAACTCGAGCTTCCATTTCCCCCTCACCCATATCGGCAAGCCGCTCAGGACGGGCAGAAGCTCGTGAGCCGGACATTCGTCTTCGGCAGTGACGGTTGAGCGAGGGGTAGTTACCAGTCACGGTCATGCTCCTCGATGTCAACGGCTCCAATCGGCGCAGAGTACTTCGGTTTGCTGCAGTACCAGCTCTGTGGCCTCTTCCTGCTTGTCGGGTGGGTAGCCGTACTTGCGCAGGATCCGTTTGACCAAGGCCCGCAGCTTGGCACGGGCTGTCTCCCTGCGGCTCCAGTCGACCGTTATGCTCTTGCGGACGCGGCCGACAAGCACCTGCGCGATCCGCTTCAGGGTCTCATCGCCCAGAACCTGGACGGCGCTCTCATTGGCGGCGAGTGCGTCGTAGAAGGCCGCCTCGTCGTCAGTCAGCCCCAGCCGCTCACCGCGTCGTCGGGCCTCACGAATTTCTTTTGCTATGGCGATCAACTCCTCGATCACCTGGGCAGCTTCCACGGCCCGGTTGTGGTATTTCCGCATCGCCTCTTCGAGCATCTCCGAGAAAGCTCGGGACTGCACGACGTTTCGCGCAAGGCGCGTGCGGATTTCGTCCTGGAGGAGCCTGCGCAGCGTCTCCACCGCCAGGTTCTTCTGCGGAAGTTCGCGCACCTCGGCGAGAAACTCCTCCGACAGGATGGAGATGTCGGGCTTCTCGAGGCCTGCAGCGGCGAAGATGTCCACGACCTCCTTGCCGGAGAC
>JALWFW010000183.1 GCA_027013865.1 Polyangiaceae bacterium
GTCCAGATCAGGGCACCCGTCGTCATCCTCGAAGCCATCCTTGTCTTCAGGTTTGTTCGGGCACTTGTCCACCTTGTCGGCAAGTCCGTCACCGTCGTTGTCTAGATCCGGACAACCGTCGTCATCCTGGTATCCGTCCTTGTCCTCGCGAGTTTTGAGGAAGCTGTCTTCCTTGTCGATGTCCGTGCCTAGGCACTCATCCACCTTGTCGGCAAGTCCGTCGCCATCGTTGTCTTTCTCCGGACAGCCGTCCTTGTCTTCAAAGTGATCGAAATCCTCCGGTACCTTCGGACATTTGTCGTCCTCGTCCAAAATGCCATCACCGTCAGAGTCCTTCTTGGTGATCACCAGTTTGACCGGTTTTGGCTTTTCTTCCTCGACAACCACGCGTTTTGCACACCTTTCAGGAGGACTTTTGCGTATGGCCTCCTTGGCTGCCACCTCGGCTATGCTCACCAGATGCTTGGCCTCGACATAACGGCCCTGCCTAAGTTCATCCCTGGCGAATTCCAGGTGAGTCTCGGCTCTGGCGAGCTCCTTTGGGGCACATTTATAGGCGCCATTACGCCTGGCTACCGAAACCAGAGTCTGGACACTGTCTACCCTACCTTCAACCGTCGCCCCTGCACAGCCTGATAGTTGAATACCTGATGTCATAAACAGTGAAAACAGGGCGGCAAGATACCATTTTTTCATCATTGTCCGGCCTCCTCGCTTTTTCCGGAAGAGTCATCCGGAACCAGAATGACCTTCTTTTTGGGAGATGAAGACTGGGCAGGTGTCGAGGCCGGGGTCACTTCTCCACGTGATGTCTTTTCTATGGATATGCGCTTTGCTTTCCTGAACATGGACTCCGACTTCCGTCCGTATTTCCTGGCATAGCCGTAGTCGGCATATCCTCCCTTGTACCTGGCTCTCATTAGATAATAATAACCGGCATAATATTCGTACGGTGCCTGATGCTGGGCATCCACTTCTCTGGCTCCTGCATAGGCCTTGTTTGCTCTTACGCCCACCTGGGACATATAAGTCATCGGTCCGCAACCCACTGCAGCCAGTAAAATCATGCCAATAAGCAGTCTATTCATGCCAGAGGCCTCCTAGGACTTGTAACAAGTACCAAGAATGGAAACTTTTTTCAACGGGACATGTGGCATTTCCATAACTATATGAATTATATGGTATTTTTGTGTTCAGCCGACAAACAGGCCCTTACCAATGATATTTTCAGTCAAAATCAGGCTGGTATTTCATGAAGGCGGACATGTCGGTACCGTGGGGGACTGTCGCATCACAGATCCATTTCGAAGAGTGCCCTGAGGCCGACGGATCCAGCGTCGAACCTGCCGCACCCGAGATTATATGAATATCCCGGTCAGGGCGGCATCTCGTGGCGACTGCCCATTGCACATCATCGGCACTACGGATATCTATGTCATCGTCCACCACTGTCACCTTTTTCAGGGAAGGATGGGCTGCCATGCAGGCAATACCGGCATTGACGGCATCTCCGGGACGACGGGGTCTGACCGACACCACAGCGTGAAGCCAGCCTGCCCCCCCTGGAGGAAGAAATACATCCACTACATCAGTGACACGGGACACGGCTTCATATATCGCCACAGCCCTGGGCGTACCCATGAGATAATGATGCTCCGGGCCACCGGGGCGAATCACCGGAATCACGGCATCAGGACGGAGCCACCATCTCTTTGCCACGAAAACCGGTGCCTGACGAGCGGGGTCCAGTGTGCCCGTGGCATCCACGAAAGGTCCTTCTTCTTCGGTGGAGCCATTGAAATAACCAGCCACGACGAGGGAAGAAGAACGGGGGACAAAGATGCCGTCCACGTCCCACAGTTCTAGCGGTTCACCAGACAGAGCAGCTGCCAGCCGTGCCTCTCCCCCTGGACCTGGAAGTGGCCAGGAAGCTGCTAGCATTACCGACGGTTCATGGCAGAAAAACATAACCGCAGGCACCTCATCCTGCCTGGCGGATTTCAGGAGAGCATGAAGATGACGCGGAACCACACGTACCGCCACCCGCCCCTCATCGAGGAACATGGCCCTGTGCACGGACCAGTTCGTATTCATCCCGGTTCCCACTGCAAAAACACTTCCCGTCAGATAAGGACGCATGCCTGGCCATGCAAAAAACGGAAGTGCGGTAAAATCCAGTCCATCGTACCAGGAATGCATCGACTGTATGGAAGATATGTCCACATCACCCTGACGGAGAGAATCGTTCCACAAAGAACGGATATCTGGCCATTTTTCGAGAGCGGATTTCTGAATGACACCCGAAACAGCACGCAGACGGGCATCGGCAAAGAGATTGTTCTCTCCCCGCCAAAGCGCTCTACCTATTGCATGGAATGATTCCGGCCACTCAGCCATTGGCATGCTGTCCCCTTCCCAAAAGCCCCAATTTCCCCATTCTGGACATTATATTTTTGAATTTTCCCAGCAAATCCAGATGTGAAGAACGGAAAGTATCGTCGAACATCTTGTCCATGTGTTCTTCCCACCGCTTTTTGCGTATGGATAACAAAATCCGTCTGAAATCCTGAAGAGATATTTCCTCACCAGCCATATTAGTGGCACGTATGCCCGTATCGGAGGTCTTCACGAGCACCCCCGGATTCCTGGCTGAGGGACGGATGGAAGAAAGAACCATGGTGCCCATGAGATCAGGCAGATTCTCCTGAACCACATAACCGTCAAATTCCCTGGAGGAACCCACATCGAGACCTTCTCCACCAGTGGGAAGTATTTCCAGTATCCAGCCTTTCTCCTGAGGCATCAGTTCCTTGAGTGCTGTCACCACATCTCCGTCGGATGCCACTACCAGCACCCTTGCAGGAGGCAGCTCCTCTTCAGGAATCTCACCTCCCCTGTACTGTCTGTTCATGTCCGCCTGCACTAACTTCTTGTGCAGATCAAAAAGCCTATTGACCGACTGAACTTGAAGTTCCCAAAGTTCCAGGAGGGTTTTCTCCATGAGATCCTTGTGGGTGACTTCCCTGGCATCCTCCACTATTCGCTTTGCCAGGGCCTGTGCCCAGTTGTCCCTCATGAGATAGAAATCACGGATACCGATGCGGTAGGAAGCTGCAACCTCCTCAGGATCTACGTCTGATCCAACCATGTAAAGATGAGACAGTGGGGACAGACGCTTCACCCCCGACATCACCCTAAATCCGGCTGCCCTGTCTGGATGGTTGAGATCCGCCACTATGGCGATATAAAACTTCTTGGAGACGAGATCGAAGAGTTCATCCATCTTCGAAGCAACAGTCACCATGAAGCCGTCAGATTCGAGTATAGAACGTAACTGCTCATAATCATTGATAAAAAGAATAACTTCTATGCTAACATATTCAGGACGTGGAATATCGTTCATTTTGTTTTCCCCCGCCTGTGACGTCCGGTTCTCACTATTCTGGCAAAGCCCTTTCTGCCGGATTTAGGAGCCAGCAGAAGTGCCGTCCCAGGACATCCGAACAGTCTGAAACGCCTGGTGCATTCATTCAGTATGGACTGTGCACGACCATACATCTTGCGCCTTGCATAAAAAGTTCCCAAAAAATCCAGCCAACCGGCACGAACATACCCTGGAGCAGTGGCATCATCGGCCAGGGTCCTTACCATCTTGAGCGCAGCTTCCGGATTTCCGGCTGCAAACAGATACCATACCTCGTATCCCTTCAGTTCTGCGTCATTGGGAAAATGTGACAAGGCATCATTCAGGGCCTCCCTCAGATCTCGTCTGCGTCTGAGATGTTTGAGAGCCTCCAGTTTCAGTCTATGGGCATCTCGGTTGTCTGGAGTGCTCTCGAGAACCTTGTTCACTGCTGGCAATACCCTGCGCCATCTGCTGGCATAAGCCTGAGCCCTGGCATAAAGAATCTTCAGAGGGATGGACTTACTGCCGGAACACACTTTTCCGCCCTTGATGGTCTGCGCCACAGCAGCCTCCCACCGTCCCATATAAAGCAGGGCCTCTCCGGTGAGAAGCCAGTAATCACAGCTAGAGCGCAAAGCTGGGTCTGAATCGAGAAGCGTAATCGCTGCCTTGCCAAATCCCAAACGTAGTAACTTCCGAGCTCTAGAGACGGTATCCAGACCAGAGGCATCTCCCTGGCTGACTGAAACATTGCTGGAAGAACCAGTTACGGATTTGTGGAATGGAGTGGTACCACCATTGGGGTTCTTCCGTCCCATATCCTCAGCAGGCCGCAAGTCACCCGACTCAGACCGCCCTGATTCGTCTGTATTGTCTTCGCGACTAAGAACGCCATGGGGAGTCTTTGCAGGAGACGGAGGTATGTCTCCACCCCCGCAGCACTGACACAGCAGCATGGAGAGTATGACAGGAAGGGGAAAGGAACGGCTGGACATCTCCTCCCCTTACCCGTTCCCGTAGGTGAGCTCCTCACCAATCTCCTCGAGCATGCCCTCTACCTCCTCTGAAAGAGACAGACCGGCAGTAAACAGAACAAACTGGACGGCATCGCGGAGAATTCTCTCGAGGGAGCGTAACGAGGCTCGTCCATCACCTTCTGTGATGAACTCATCCAGAGCATCCATGTCTATTGTGAAGCCCTTCCCCATGGGATGTGACGCAAAAAATTTACCGAACGGCTCTCCACTCTGTTCGAGATAAGACTGCACTGTTTCCACGAGATCTACCCTGGCTCCGATACGGCGCTGCAGCATCTTGAATACATAGGAGTAGACCTTGACTATCCGTCTCAAGAGGCGCTGTTCTTCAGAAAGACCGTCTTTGTCTCCATCACTCCGTACGGTTCTGGGGGCACTTTTGAGCTTTATGAACCCCGCCTGCATGAGATTGTAGATGATTTTCAGGGTATCGAACTCTCCAAGTTTGGTTTCCCTGGCTATTTCCGAAATGGAGCGTTTCCCGTCGATGAGATGCAGTACGTCACGCTCGTGAACAGAAACATTCTCCTGTTCTTTCCATGCGGGATTGACCATTACCGGAACAACATCAAGGGATGGAATCTTGGTCTTGAAGTATGAAAGTTCGTCCATACGGCGCACGCCTTCCATCAGGATATCACGCGCCATGAACCTTATCTTAGACGGCACGTCGCCCAACAGTTCGTAAAAATAAAAGGCTCCATTTTTGAAAAGTATGGTGCTGTAGCATATCTCCTGAATCTGAATCTTGATGGCCTTGTACAGCTGGGACGGGGTGAGATAGTTGCGTTCTATAAGGAGCTCACCAATATGCTTTGCCGAACGTACGCTCAGCACCTCTTTTTTTTGTTCCTCGGTGATGAAACCAAATCTATAGAGGATTGAGCCCAGACGTTCATTCTCTACATTGGATGATGCGAAACGTATGTCACCGTCTTTGAAGAAAATCGAACGCTTGATATTACCCCTGATGGCTACCAGGACCCCGCTGCGTCTGTTTTCGGCGAGAAGATTAAAGAATTCAATGAGAGAGGCATCGCGAATGATACCGGTAAAAAGAAGCTCTCCCACCATCAGTCCTGCAGTGGATACAGGAGTACTTCCTTCCCTCTCAAATGTAAGTAGGTAAGAGGTGGATGGACCCATCTTCCAGCGTCCCACATAAGGACCGAGCTCCTGGGAATTTATGGTTCCTACAACCAGACCCTTATCCGGATCGATCTCGAACGTCAGGGGTGACTTCATCAGTCTTCACCTGAATCCGATGCCTCCAGGCCTCTGTAAAGGCCACTGGTAAAGTCATGGGAAGTATCCACCATGACTCGCTCTTCACGTTCTCTGAGTTCCTTGCATGCGACACACAGTGTCGTCACAGGACGTCTGAGCAGGCGCTTGAATCCAATGGGGCCCTCACAGTCCTCACACACGTTGATCTCCCCTGCCTCTAACCTTCTGAGTGCCTTTTCCACTTTTTTCAGAAGCTTCAGTTCCCTGTCACGGAGCCTGTACTCGATGGCAATGAACTCTTCCTGTGTGGCCATGTCGGCATTGTCGCCGACGTCCATGTCACGCCCCATAAGTGAGTCATTGAAGGACTGGGACGCATTGCGGAGTATTTCTTCCTTCTGCTGAAGGAGTAACTGTCTTATCTGTTCTTCCTGCTCCGGTTTCAGCCTGTGCAGTTCATCGTTCATGACGCATCCTCTCTCAACTGTAGGACTGGGGGCTATACATCCCCATCCTTTATTTTCTCTTCGAATATGAGCTTGGGCATCCCCCGCTGTTTCACGACGTCTCCATCTACTATACAGCGTTTCACTCCTTCCATGGAAGGAAGCTCATACATTGCGTCGAGCATTATCTCCTCGACGATAGCTCTCAGACCGCGAGCCCCTGTACCGCGCCGGTGAGCTTCTTCTGCTATTAGAGTCAGAGCATCGTCCGTGAACTCGAGGTCTATGCCATCATAGGAGAACAGCTTCTGATACTGACGTACCAAAGCATTACGGGGTTTCCACAGAATTGTCTTGAGGTCTTCTATTCCCAGTTCATCCACTGTCACTATGACCGGAAGACGGCCTATGAACTCCGGAATCATACCGAATTTCACAAGGTCCTCGGCCTTGATCTGGGATCTGAGATAGTCCTTGTCCCGCTCCGTATCTATCTTTGAGCCAAAACCTATGGACTGACCGCCCATGCGTTTTTTGACGATATCCTCGATTCCGCTGAACGCTCCAGCAACGATGAACAGGATATCGCTAGTATCCATCTTGATGGTGTTTCCGCGACCCTTGCCCACTTCGAAGGTGGCCACCTTACCCTCCAGAAGTTTCAGGAGTGCTTGCTGAACACCTTCACCCGAGACATCCCGGCTGTGTCCACCGGTTCCTTTTTTGGCAATCTTGTCTATCTCATCTATGAAAATTATGCCCCGCTGAGCACGTTTTATGTCCTGATCCGCAGCAAAGTACAGAGCCTTGAGGACACTTTCCACGTCATCGCCCACATATCCTGCCTCTGTAAGGGTTGTGGCATCAGTGATGGCTATGGGAACATCCAGTTTCTTTGCCAGAACCTCTGCCATGAGGGTCTTACCCGTGCCCGTAGGACCTATGAGCAGGATATTGCCCTTCATGAGCTCTATGGTATTGCCCCTGTCCTGTGCAAAAACACGCTTGTAATGATTGTAGACGGCTACTGACAGAGCCTTCTTGGCTCTTTTCTGTCCGATGACGAACTGATCCAGGTAATCGAATACTGCTTTGGGTCTATAACCCTGTATGGCCTTCGCATACTCATCCTTCTTGATGAGATCGTGACACATATGCACGCATTCGTCGCAGATATATACGTCAGGACCGCTTATCAGAGTACTGACTTCCTCTTTGGTCCTACCGCAGAAACTGCAGCGATAGTCATGTTTTTTTGGGATATTGCTGTCAGAGCCAGTCATGCTCGTCACCCTTCTGATTTAAGTAGCAGAATTTAACATGCCGTACACCAAAAGACAAGTAGTGCTACAAAAAAACGGACCTACCAAACTACCCGTCCCACGATGCCTTGAGCTCTGCCAGAGCCTTCTCGTACCGGCCACGCTTCTCCTCCATGGCATCCTCCTCCATGGCCAGCTCATCGTAGAGTCCCTCTATGCGCCGTTCCATGTCGCTCATCGCAAGCATATGCTCCTTGACGTCAGGACGTCTATAAAACTCTGGATCCCATGTCTGCTTCTTCAAGGCTTCCAGTTCTTCCTCCAGAGAGGCAATCTCTTTCTCCAGGGCATCGATCCGCCTGCGGTGCTCACCGAAAAAACTGCGCTCCAGCTCCTTTATCTGGGCATTACGTCGGCGCAGCTCCTGTTTGCTGACCCTGGAGCGTTCCCCCCCTCCGGAATCTTGCTCCTTTCGTATGTCCTGCACTGTGGATTGCCGTGCCACATGGTACTCATATTCATCCCAGGTACCGGGATACTCGTACAGGGTACCACCTGATAGATCCCATATCCTGGTAGCCAGCTTTCTAAGGAACGCTCTGTTGTGTGATACAAAAATTATCGTCCCTCCAAAGGTGGACAGAGAATGGGCGAGTGCCTCCGACGAGTCCAAATCCAGATGATTGGTGGGCTCGTCCAGAAGCAGGAGATTTCCGGGATCCACCAGCAGTTTTGCCAGGGCCACCCGTGATTTCTCAC
Source organism: Polyangiaceae bacterium (assembly GCA_027013865.1). Taxonomy (GTDB): domain Bacteria; phylum Myxococcota_A; class Polyangia; order HGW-17; family JALWFW01; genus JALWFW01. Next base: position 8,138 of record JALWFW010000183.1, read on the forward strand.
CGCCTGATAGAACTCCTATGGCCTTTTCGGTATCGTCTCCGCTGAACAGGAAGGCTCCTAAAATCCCCCTCAGCCGTGATTCGGGCATTGAGGGAGCCAGACGTCTGACTTCCTCGAGGATGGTAGAGCGTGGATCCAAATCGTCTATCTGGTGCTGAGCATAGTACCGCACACTCACATTGGCACCCATACGCACGGTACCGGAAGATGGAGTGAGCCGGCCGGCCAGTATACGCAGCAGCGTGGTCTTACCGCAGCCATTGGGCCCCACGATACCTATGCGTTCTCCACGCATCACCGTGGCACAGAGGCCAGAGATCACGCTCCGTTCACCAAAAGACATGGATAGGTCACGGATTTCCACGACCCTGTCACCGGAGCGCTGAACCTCCGGGAATGAGAAACTTATGCTTCCAGAACTTTTGAGGAGGTCGACGTCGTCCATACGCTCCAGTCGTTTGATGACGCTCTTGACCTGACGTGCCTTCGTGGCCTTGGCCCTGAAGCGCTCCACGAAGCGCTCCAGCTGGCGACGCTCCTGTTCCATGTTCCGGCGCCGGTTCTCCAGTATCTCCACTTCTTCCGCGCGCATCTTCCGGGACTGGGAATAGTTGCCTCTGTATGTCCTGAAACCCTCGGATTCCAGGGCGAATACCCTCCTTACGTGTCTGTCCAGGAAATCACGGTCATGGGATATGACAATGAATGCGCCCCTGAAATCCGTCAGCCATGAATCGAGCCAGTTCAGGGAGGGGATGTCCAGGTGGTTGGTGGGCTCGTCCAAGAGCATGATGTCCGGAGCCAAAAAGAGTTGGGAAGCGAGAACTGCCCTCATACGCCAGCCGCCGCTCATCTCGCTCAAAGGCCTGGACATGTCCTCACTGCCAAAACCGAGACCGCTCAATATGGAACGGGCACGGGCTGCTGAAAACTCATCCTGTATCTGTGCCAGCTGCTCGTGGATTTCGGCTATGCGGTGTGCCTGGCGCTCCATCTCCTCTGGTGAATCCGGATTCATGTGTTCCAGATGGCTAAGCTCATCCTCCAGTTTTCTTACTTCTGCCACACCGGACATTACCAGCTGCATGGGGGTCGTGTGTCCGACGTCCATGAGTTCCTGAGGAAGATAGGTCACCCTGATACCCCTGCGCCACTGAACCACTCCCCCATCTGCCGACAGTTCTCCTGCCAGTATACGCATGAGAGTGGTCTTGCCGCGGCCATTGGGGCCCACCAAGGCCACCCTGTCACCCTCATCCACATTGAATGTGACCCCACTGAAAATTTCATGACCGCCAAATGACTTGGAAAGATTTCTGACCGTAAGGAGGTTCATTTTCTGACCAGATGTGTGAACGTCAACTTTTCATGCAGAGGCCGCCAGGACCAGTCCCACATGGCCCACAGGTGACCAAGCCCCAAAAACATGGTGGACAGCACAAAGGCAATGTCGCGCAGCAGGAGGCGCCACCATGGCACTGCCCTACCCGACGGTGTCACCAGCATGAGGCCCATGAGCATGTCTCCAGGGGAGCCGCCAAACATGACTTCGAAGGGATAGCGCACAGCAGCCACTACTGCAGAAGCCAGCCCGGCCATTGCAAGGAAGAGCTCCGGACGTCTGGCGAGCACCACGGCCCACTGCTCGTAGAACGCCGCACCTTCTGAAGACAGGAAGGCAACCGACGTAAGCCTGGCGGCTGCTACGACAGCAAAATACACCAACGGAAGCGAAGCAGCTATATCAATGAGACCGGCAGCGGCCCTGCGCCACAGAGGAGCCTCGACGAGAATGGGACCATCATTCACTGAAGACAGAAAATGATGACTCAAGACTCCAGATCCTCCATGAACCTGGCAGCAGCATTGATATACAGAGCCAGATTCGGTTCCTCGGGGGGATTCATCAGGGTATCGTAGGGAATCCAGCCTTCTCCGTAGCATATGGGACACAGTATGACGCCTGTGCCAAAACATGCCTCGCAGTCGGGATCTGGCTGTCCGCCACCTTCCTCCACGCACTCGCATATTCCGGTGTCGTAGAAGGGATCCTCCTGACACTCACAGGGGAATTGCACCTCGGTGACGGTAAGCGAGCCGTTAACGTCCCTCACGGCAAGCCTGTACTCCTCGTCTAGCACAGAAACATATGCAAACCAGCCGCCATCTGGAATCTCTTCCACTTCCTCTATCATGGACGGGAAGAATTCCATGAACGGATATCCGTGGACAGACGTGTCATGATGTTTGCGGTAGAACTCGAAGAGGCGCTGGGCATGATGTCTGAGCTCCAGATCCAGCCCAATCAAAAACTCCTTCAGTACCTTGTGTACTTCGGGTGCATCTTCCTCGCCGGACATGCCAGGCATGACAGGAGCCTCAGGTGGACTCTGGAAAGGATCTGCCGGAAAATCTGAACCTGAAAAAGTCAATAATCCCGAGCCTTTACAGGTCAAACAAACCCCCGATCCCTGACACGCCTCACAGGCCTGTCCATCGGGACCTGTGCCCTCTCCCAGGCATATGGCACACTGACCGCGTTCGAAGGAATTACAGTAACACTTGTAACTGACGTCCGTGATACGGGGCTGCCCGGACACGGTGGACATCTCCACCCGCTCCCAGAAGTCTTCCTGACTTGCGGCTAAGGCCGTATCTTCCTTTATCGTGAATTCTCCAAGTGATGGAGGCTGCTCCACGGCATGCAAAAAATCCCGTGCAGCCTGCTCCGTGAACACTCCCTGTGCGAGTTTCATCACCCGCTCCAGGACATCGGCATTGAGACGTGCATACTCCTCCAGGTACCCTGTGAGGAATTCCTTGTACCCCATGATGTCTCCTTTGGCTGGAATCACTTCTTGACGCGCTCTACGTAATCGCCTGTGCGCGTGTCTATCTTGAGCCAGTCACCCTCGTTTACGAAGAGAGGAACCTGAACCACCGCACCGGTGGACAGGGTGGCCGGCTTGGTCACGTTGGTGGCAGTGTCGCCGCGCACTCCGGGCTC
>JALWFW010000184.1 GCA_027013865.1 Polyangiaceae bacterium
CCGTTACGTAAAGAATCCCGAATCCGGTGCTGTCGTACATACTGCAATGCGGTATGGGTCATGACTGAAACATGGCAGTCATCCTCACGGAATGCTGTTTCGGCAGAATTTATAATATCCGGTACAGCAGAGGGCAAAAACGTCTCGTTTTTTTCTATGTGCGCATCTCTTCCCGGATACCCCTGTCATATGCTACAGCAGATGGGATAAATCTTCGGAACCATACGGGGAAATAAGAGTCATCTCTTGAGATTCGCGACTCTTCCGAGCATCTCGTCCGCACTCTGTATGGTCTTGGAGTTGATTTCATAGGCTCGCTGGGAGGAAATCATGTCTATCATCTCCTCCACGACGCTCACATTGGAGGATTCCAGATAAGACTGAAGTATGGTCCCTATTCCATTCTCCCCTGGAGCACCGGTTATGGGCTGACCACTGGCTTCGGTAGGCAAATATAGATTCTTACCTACTGCCCTTAGCCCGGCTGCATTGGGGAAGATGGCGAGCTCAATCTTGCCAGCCTCGGAGGGGGTGGTCTGACCGGCTTGAAGAACAGAGACCGTACCGTCTGAACCGATGGTAACGTTCACAGCATCAGGCGGAATAGTGATTCCGGGCTGCACCACATAACCATCGACAGTGGTCACCTGACCCTCGGCATTGACCTTGAAGTTGCCAGCTCTGGTGTATGCGATCTCACCAGTGGGAAGGACCACCTGAAAGAATCCCCGACCTTCTATGGCCAGATCATACGGATTTCCGGTATTCCTGATCTCTCCCTGTGTATGAATTCGGGTGGTTCCTACCAGCATGGCCCCATGTCCTACCTGAAGACCAGCCGGAAGACGGGCCTGATTGGAACTGATGGTGCCGGCTGCCCGGAGATCCTCGTATATCATGTCCTCGAAATCACCCCTGGACTTCTTGAAGCCAGCCGTGTTGACGTTTGCCAGGTTGTTGGCAATGATGTCGAGACGTTTTGCCTGAACGCCCATTCCCGTTGCTGCCGTACTGAGTGCCCTGAGCATGGCTCACCTCCTTACTTAGTGGATCCCACCTGCTCTGCAGCAAGTTTGTCCATGGATGCATAGGCCTCTATGGCCTTCGTATTCAGTTCGAAATGACGCTCCAGAGTTATGAGTTGGACCATCGACGAGACCGCATCTACGTTGGATCCCTCCAGATATCCGCTCATCAACTGTATCTCACCAGGTTTTGCGCGGCGGACCCCGGCAGCTGCCGTTGGAGCGAATAGATCGTTACCCTCCTTGCGCAGTCTTCCGGGGCTGGAGGCCACCTGCATGAGTAGTGAATCCACCTTTGCGTCGCCCACCATGACGTTTCCATCCTCGGTTATGTAGACGTCGGCCGTAGGATTATCTATTTTGATGACTGGTTTGTCCACGCCCATGAATGGTCTGCCCTTCTCATCGACCAGGGTTCCGTCTGCCGTGACGTACACCTTTCCGGAACGTGTAAGACGCTGTCCTGAAGGTGTCTTTACCGTGAAGAACGTCCCAGCACGGGTCATCGACAAATCCAGTTTGCGCCCCGTCGCCTTGAAAGGCCCCTGGGTATGGTCGGTATACTCACCGGATACCTCCACCTGGCGGTGCACCTGGGAGGCCAACACTTCACCGAAAACCACTCCATCTTGTTTGTATCCCGGTGTAGAAACATTGGCCAGATTGTTGCTCAGCACGTCCAGCCGGGTCATATCGGCCATCGCTCCGGACATGGATGTATAGATACCACCAGCCATGACTACTCCTCCATCATCTTGGCCCTCAGCATTTTCACTGCCTCTGAGCGCAGCTGTGAGATTCGTCCCTCCGTGAGCCCCAAGATGTAACCGATTTCCTTGAGATTCAGGCCTTCTTGGTAATACAAACCAAGTATGAGTCTGTGACGCTCCGGAAGTTCACTTATGGCACTGGCGAGTCTCTCACGCAGTTCCATGTATTCATGTACTTCCTCGGGACGGGGAATCTTCGTGTCTGCCAGGTATTCATGGGGATTGTTCCCAGGAGACGTTCCGTCCAGGGTCACCGAATAAAGGCGGCGTGCAACTTCCTTGAGACGCAGCAAATCCCCGAGATCCATACCAAGCTCTCGAGCGACTTCGTGCGGTTCTGGTTCTCGTCCCAACACACTCCGAAGTCCCTCTTCTATCTTCTTGATATCATTAATCTTTTTCCTGACGTCCCTTGATGCCGGATCCATGGATCTCAGATCGTCTAGTATTGCGCCCTTGATCCTGTACTCGGCATAGGCGGTAAAATGCGCTCCAACAGATGGATCGAAGCGCTCCACGGCATTCATGAGCCCTACCATGCCTGCACTGATGATATCGTCCAAAGGATAGTGATACGGAATCCTCCGTGCCACGCGTGCGGCGATACGCTTCACCACAGGCAGATACTGCTCCGCCACCTTACGCCTCTCATCGGGGGTAAGTTCCGAACCCTTACGCTCGCCAAAAGGCCAGCCTACGTCCTGCTTCTCCATGACAGCCTCAAGTCCCTTCAGAGCCATGATTCGACTCCCGACCGATAATGTCCTGTACTGTCGCGTCCCAGAAGGGCTCCCCCGACTCTCAGTTTGGCAGCAATGGAATTTATGCTTCTGGCTGCTGCTGATCTCGGAAATACGCGTACCAGCGGATACGTGGAATGAACGGCTTTCGGAACGGAAGGATCCTGATATATGTGTCCCAGATAGTCTGGTTTGAAGGCAAGAAACCGCTCCGACAGCCTGATTAGGGCATTGTATGCGCCAAGTCCCTCTCGGCCAGATGCAGCCATGTTTACAACGATCCCCATGTGCGCCACGTCATGCTGGGCATGGAGTATTTTCACCATTGCATAGGCGCTAGATAGTGCAGTGGGCTCAGGGGTGGTCACCAGAACTATATAGTCGGCTTTCCCGGCTACTCCCGTAACGTTCGAATGGACTCCTGCTCCGGTATCCATGAATATTATGTCGTAGTACTCCCGCAGAGATTCCAACAGTTCCATGAAACTATGGCGCCCATCACGCCCCAGATTGGCTAGATCCTCGTCCCCTGCGGACGCTGCCAGAAGATCCACTCCACTACGAGTCTCTGCGATTGCCTCCTCCACGGGAATGCCACCGAAAAGGACGTCTCTGATGGTGTATTCCGGTATCGCTCCCAGCACCAGATCCATGTTGGATAGCCCTAGATCGGCATCCACCACCAGGGTCTTCATCCCTTCGTCTGCCATTACCAGGGCCAGGTTGGCGGTCACGTTGGTTTTCCCTACTCCGCCCTTACCGCTGGTGACGGCTATGATTTTGTGAGATTTACGGCCATACTGCCTCAGAAAGGTGATGTCTGCCATCTCAGATTCTCCTTTCTATTATCAACTCGGCTATATCCTGGGGCTCCGGAATGAGGAGATCCTCAGGAACCCGCTGACCATTGCCAATCACACTTATTGGAAGCTCACTGTACTGCTGAACGTTGAAAATGACTCCGTGGGTCAGAGCCTCGTCCACCTTCGTCACTATGAGTCTGGAGGGTCTGAGATACTGCTGGGCATCTATGACTGCCTCGAGCTCGGCCTCACGGGTCACCGCTGGAAGCACGAGATGCACTTCGACCGATCCGATGGATCCGAGAAGCGCTCCGAGGCGTTCTATGGCTCTGTCGTCCATGTAATTTCGCCCGGCCGTATCTATTATTATGAGATCACTGCCTGCCAATTTTCTGACAGCCAGGGACATCTCCTTGCGTGTATTGGCAATGGCAAAGGGGATGCCTATGAGATCCGCATACTTGCTGAGCTGTTCGCTCGCGGCCACCCTGAAGTTATCTGCGGATATGAGGGCTACCTTCCATCCCTTCACGAGAGACTCGTAGGCAGCTATCTTGGCTGCAGTGGTGGTCTTCCCAGACCCTGTTGGCCCTACGAGCGCTATGATCTTGCGGCGACCGGAGCGCATTATGGGGCCCGTGGTGTTTACTCGTGCTGCAAGTGCTTGAATGATGAATCTCTTGAGTGCCTTGGCCGTGACCGGAACGTTGGGTGGGATGTCAGGAGCCAAAGCCGCTGCCATGAGACGGGCTTCCGTCTCTCGGACTCCTTTCTTCGAAAGGATTTCCATGAATTTCTCGTAAATCTCGCGCTCCCTGGGCTCGAGGGTCATGTGCGGAGGTAATGACCATTCATGGCGTCCAGCTTCTCTGTTGCTCTCCTCGAGTCTGCGCCTGATATTTCCCCCAATACCGGCAAGAGACCGCTCCGTACGGCCTGCCCTGCGCTCTACAGAAGCGTTCTGAGCGGACTCGGATTCTCCCTTCACGAATATGGGAAGAACCCCAACGGGACCGTAAAACTCGGAGGAATGACTTACGGATGAATGAGAGGTGGGCAGCACGGAATTATCGTCTGTGGCCCTAACCTCCAACATGGGGGTTCCTAACAGTCCGCCTGCGCCAATCTTCCTGGTGGAAAGAATTATGGCATTTTCCCCAAGATCCCTTTTGATTTGGGCCAGGATATCTTTCATTTCCTTGGCACGATAAACACGGACTTCCATGGTATCCTCCTCGTCAGATTGTCACGGTTCCGACGGGCTGAATCGGTATACGGCGGTCGATTTCACGGTACGACAGGACAACCAGGCCAGGCACATAGCGGGACACGAGCTCCCACACGGCACGGCGTACATCCGGCTCCGTCACCAGCACAGGGAGAGTCCCGGTCCTGGCAAAGGCCTGCGACGCGTTGTTTATGCTCGACAGAAAGCCCCTGGCCTCATCGAGCTCCATGGGAACGAGTCCTTTGTGGTTGTCCGGTATGCGCTGCATGGCCTGTCTGAAGGCCTCAGTGGCCTTCCCGTCCATCACTAATGCATAAAGCTTGCCATCCTGAGACCGAAGTCGGCTAACAATCTGTCTTCCCAGGGCAGCACGGCACAATTCTACGAGCTGGTCCGGATCCTTAATGTTCCGGGCATTTACTGCCAGGGTCTCAAATATGGTCTTCATGTCCCTGATGGACACTCCTTCTGAAAGCAGCCCCCTTAGAACCATCATGGTTTCAGGCAATGTAAGCAAGTTGGGTACGACATCTTCGACGAGCCTGGGATGCTGTTTGGCCAGTACGTCCACCAGCTCCTGTGTCTCTGGAATACCGAGGAGTTCAGGAGAGTTTTGTCTTACGATCTCACTGAGGTGAGTGATGATGACGGTCGCCGGATCCACGACGGTATAACCCGATATTTCCGCCAATTCTCTGTCACTCGGGTCAATCCATTTGGCAGGAAGACCGAATGCAGGCTCTGTGGTCTGTATTCCCGGAAGATCCGGATCTCCTGCTCCGCCGTCCATGGCCATGAGCTTGCCCATCTTCACCTCACCCCTGGCCACTTCACTGCCGGCGATGAGAATCCTGTACTCACCCGGGGCCAGAGCCATATTGTCCTGTATGTGTACTGGTGGAATCAGAAACCCCATCTCCAGGGCGAACTGCTTGCGAAGCCCTGAGATACGTGAGAGCAATCCCCCTTCAGCCTTGGAATTGACCAGAGGCACGAGTTCGAACCCAAGCTCCAGGGCCAAGGGATCCACGGGAAGCATCTGAGCGATTTCCTCCCGTTCACTGGAGGCCCCTCCGTCACTCTCCTCGTCGCGCTGGGCTTCGGTCTCCTGGGCCTCCTGCATGGCGCGCTCTTCATCGCTGGGCAGGTAATAGGCAATGAGTGCAGCTCCTGCGGCAATCGTAAACATTACCATATGAGGCATTCCAGGCAGTAGAGCGAGGAATCCCATCACAAGAGCCACCAGCATGGCCACCTTGCGTTGTCCCGCCACCTGCCCGATGAGGGAGCTCGTCAAATCGCCGTCATCCCCTGAACGGGTGACCACGACACCTGCAGCAGTGGAGACCAAAAGTGCAGGAATCTGGGACACCAGACCGTCACCGACCGTCAGTATGGTGTAAGAATGCGCTGCCTGGGCAAGGCTGAGATCCTTCTGAACCGCTCCAATGATTATACCGCCCACGATGTTGATGAAGGTAATGACCAGACCGGCGATGGCATCTCCCCTGACGAATTTGGATGCGCCGTCCATGGCTCCGTAGAAATCGGCTTCCTGTTCGATAGCCCTGCGTCTCCTGCGCGCCTCGGCCTCGTTTATCAGGCCTGCCTGCAGATCGGCATCAATACTCATCTGCTTTCCGGGCATGGCATCGAGTGTGAATCGTGCAGACACCTCAGCTATACGCCCAGCACCCTTGGTGATGACCACAAAGTTTATCACCACCAAAATAAGAAACAGGATGATACCAACCGTGTAGTTGCCCCCCACCACGAAGTGTCCGAAGGCCTCTATTATGCGTCCTGCCGCTGCTTTTTCGGTACCGCCATTGAGAAGAATGAGTCGGGTGGAGGCAATGTTTAGGGCCAGTCTGAATAGAGTTACGAAAAGTAGCAGTGACGGAAACACGGAGAAGTCAAGGGGCTTGGTGATATAGACCGCAACCAAAAACACTGCCAGGGATATCGAGATGTTCAGCGAGATGAGGGTATCCATGAGGGCTGGCGGAAGGGGCACTATCATCAACCCCAAAATGCCTATGAGAAGCAGCGCCACGATGGTGTCGGTCCGCGTCGATTTCTTGACTTCTGCGTAGGCTGGCACGCCTCACCTCCTCCCCCTCACATGGGTCCGGAGATGAGGGGGATCTACCTTCGCCCGCCCCGAAGTCTGTAGACAGCCGCCAAAATTGCGGCCACAGCCTTGTAAGTCTCAGGAGGGACGAGCGCTCCGACCTTAACTTTGAAATACATGAACCGTGCCAAAGATGGATTCGGCATCACAGGAACGTTGTTTTTACGAGCAAGTTCACGGATTTTCAGGGCAATGGGTCCCCTTCCCTTGGCAAGGATATACGGAGCTGGTGCCTTAAGGGCATCATACTTTATGGCCACGGCAAAATGGTCGGGGTTGACTATGACCACATCGGAATTGGGAACTTCCTTTATGAGTTTGTTGAGTACCATGGCGCGCATCCTGGACTTCATGCGTCCCTTTACGTGAGGATCACCTTCTTGCTCCTTGTGCTCCTGCTTGACCTCCTGTTTGGTCATCATCATCTTCTCTTCCATGAGATAGCGTTCCCAGGCGTAGTCCAGAGCGGCAATGACGAGGATCGCAGGAAGAAGCCTTATGACCAGACCCACCGCCAGATTCGTGAACACGGACAGCCCCTGGGCAGGCTGCATAAACACCAAATACCTGATTTTATTAATGTTTCCCGAAATAAAGGAGTATGCTATCCAGACTATGATAATGACCTTCACGAGCTCCTTGACGAGACGCGCCAGGCTCTCCTTGGACATGATCATCTGCTTTAGTCTAGATACGATATCGAACCGTGAGGGATCCGGAGCCAGCCTCTCCCAAGCCACTGTTCCACGGGTCTGCGCCATGGTGGTCCCTATGGCAGCTAGTAAGGCACCGGCAATCACCGGAAGTACCACCTTCCAGTATGTCCAAAATGCTTTGGTACCCAGGATTTTCAGGCCATCCTTCAGATTGAGGTGCCCCAGACTGGAACGCGTAAACCCCAAAGTGGCCGCATACATGAACTGTCCAAAGAACGCCAGGGCCATGATGGACAGCATGAGTGTCGCGGCTGCCACCAGATCCTTGCTTATGGCAATCTGTCCCTTCTTGCGGAATTCCTCTCGCCGCCGTTCAGTTGGTTTTTCAGTCTTGGAGCTCTTGTCCTCTTCAGGCATGGTTTGACGTTTTAGGCTTATAACCGCCTTAAATAATTAATAAATTAGAGACCCTTATCTAGATATGGCCTCCAGTATCTCAAAGCCCCTCGTGAGTAGATCCCTAAACACTATATGCATGGAGGGCAGCACCGCAGTAAGGGTGAACATGCCTATGAGTATGACGGCCGCGAACCCCAGCATGAATACGTTGAGTCTTGGAGCGATCCGCGCTGCCAGGGCGATGGATATGTGTGTGAGCAGCACGGCAGTGGTGATGGGCAGTGCCATGCGGAAAGCCGTGTCGAAGAGTGTCTTGCCCAGACTCACTATCTTGAGCACGAACGGTCCAGGCATCACGGCAAACCCCGGAGGATGAGAAACAAAAGAAGCCACTATGGCACGAAGTGCCATACGGTGACCGCCGAACAGCACGAACAGGAGCAGGGCAGCCAGAGAAAATATGCGTGCTATCACCGTAGCGCTCTCACCAGTGCTGGGATCCACCATGTTTGAGAAGGCAAATCCCATCTCCATGGCAATGAGCTGTCCGGCAGAAGTCATGGCATGCACCATGATCTGAAGCACGAAACCCATGGACAGACCCATCATGAAGTCAGCCATCAGTGCACCAGCCATGGCAACGGCGGATGACGGCAGTTTAGGCGCCGGAAGCACTCCCCAGAGAAATATTCCCATACCAGCGACGAGAGCTCCTCTGATACGTACTGGAAGTGCCCTCATGGAGAAAAAGGGCGCAGAAAGCATGAATCCTGCCAGTCTGGCGATGATCAGAGACAATTCCTCCACCGGTACGGTGAAGGTCAGAGTCATCGAACCACCTCCGGGAAATGCATCACGAGATGCGTGAGCAGACCCACCAGCTTCCTTATGATGAAGGGGCCCATCCATGCAGCCACAAGAAGCACCACGGCCAGTTTGGGCACGAATGACAGCGTAGACTCATTTATCTGGGTGGCAGCCTGAAGCACTGCCACAATGATTCCCACGGCCATGCCTGCCAGGAGGAGTGGTCCGGCTATGACCAGGGCCGTCTGAAAAGCCCTTCCGATCATGTCCATTGCGAATTCCGGACTCATTGAAAGCTCCTTACGAGGGATCCCACCACGAGGGTCCATCCGTCGGCCACCACGAATATCATAATTTTGAACGGCAGGGATATCAGTGCAGGCGGAAGCATGACCATACCCATAGCCATGAGCACCGAGGCGATGATGAGATCCACTATGAGAAACGGCAAATATATGAGAAATCCCATCTGAAAGGCTGTCTTGAGCTCACTCAGCACGAAAGAGGGCACCAGTATGTAAAAGGGAATATCAGAGGGCTTTTTGGGATATGCCTTTTTGGCAATGTCATAGAACAGTATGAGATCCTTCTCCCGCGTCTGTCTGAGCATGAAGGAACGCATGGGCTCTTTGCCCCTCTGGGTGGCTTCCTCTAGGGTTATCGCTCCGTCCATATATGGCCTTACTGCTCTCTCGTACATCTTCATGCCTGTGGGAGCCATGATGAACATGGTCAGAAAAAGAGACAGACCTATTATGACCTGAGAAGGAGGCAGATTCTGAGTTCCTAGGGCCTGCTTGAGAAAACCAAGGACGATGAGCACCCTGGTGAAGGATGTGGTCAAAATGAGTATGGAAGGAGCAATGGCTAGGACGGTGAGAATGCCAAGTACTTTGAGAGCCGCGGATATGGTCTCACGCTCCTGCCCGCCGGTGTCGATGGATAGGTTCACCTGAGCTCCGAAAGCCACTGCAGGCAAAAGCAGCGCTCCAAAAAACACCAGTAAAATCAGCATGTTATTGCGAGATCTACTATTCCTCATCGTCATCCTCGAGCCCAGCCCCCTGATAAAATTCGGATTCAATGGAGGGCCTGCCCTGGGTTCTGTCCTGTTTCTTGTTCTTCTTTAGAGCCAAGATACCCTGGATGGATTCGGGTACCACACCTGAAGGAGATGGAAGTGGACCGGCCAGTTCCTCGTCGGCGGCAAACTGGCCTTCGGTTTCGATATCCGGTGACAGTTCAGTAAGAAGGTTCATCTGATTTCCCGAAATGCCCACCACCAGCTGCCGGCCGCGTACCTCCACTATCACCACCTGTAGACCAGGTCCAATGGAAGAACGAGCAACCACACGAATCTCGTCCGAAGAACCCAAGGGGCCTTGAAGCTTCCTTAGGAAGTAATATGAGCCGCCAGCAATGAGACCAAGTATGAAAAGAAGTAGTAGGGTCGAGCCCCATGTGGCTGAAGAGCCGGAGCCATATGAAGAGTCTCCAGTGCTGCCGCTTCCTTCCCGGAGTACCTTTCTGACTTCTTCTCCAAGTTTGCTCCCTGAAGGCGACTTCATGTCAGAGGATGATTCTTGCATGCTGCCCATGACTGTATTTTTGCGGACATTTGTCGTGGAACCGGAATTCCTGATGCCACTAGATACCGCAGATGCAGGCTCTTTGGTCATGACTGCATGCTGTGGGGGAGCCATACCCGGGGCCGGAGATGGCGAAACAGGAACCGGCGGCGACTGTCCCGTACCCGCCTGAGCCGCAGAAACCGATGATGGGGTTCCTGACGAAGAAGCAGCCCCGGACGACTGTGAAACGTTGGTATCCGGAGGTGGGGTATATCCCAGGGCTACCTTGTCCACGGTAATTCGCAGGCCACCACGGTAGGTATCCACAGCAAGAGCAGGCAGGACCCGTTCCTTGGAATAGCGGAACCTGATCCTCACCGTGGCTCCCTTTGGATCGAATCGCCTTTCAAAGGTGAGTATGCCTGCAGAGTCACTGCCCCTGTAAACTTTCAGCCTGCTGGAAAATCTGGCCCCACGAATACGCAGTCTGTAAAATCCGCCCTTCCACCATTGTTCAAACTCCGGAATCACCCTTTCACGTACCTTCATCTCCAGCCGTATTTCTCGGGGAGTCTCACTGAGCGTCAAGGAGTTCACAGTGGGACCGGTCAGCACCAGTGACATAAGTACCGCAATCAGAGTCATGTCATTCCTCTTCCTCTGTCGTCAAGGTCCTGACGTTTTTCGTATCCATTATGACCTCTGTTATACGGATACCGTACCTGTCGCCCACGACCACGGCCTCACCTCGGGCGATGAGACGGTTACCCACCACCAGATCCAGAGGATCACCGCTGACTTTGTTGAGCTCCAACACTGATCCGGGAGCCAGGGCAAGAAGCTGCTGGACGGTCACTTTCTTGCGCCCCAGCTCTACTGTGACCTCCACAGGAATATCCACGAGTCTCTCTAGAGCCTCTATGGTAGCACTCTCTATACCCGCTGTTTTATCGTGTCTGGCATCATCCTTATCG
>JALWFW010000185.1 GCA_027013865.1 Polyangiaceae bacterium
TCGAATAGTGGCCGTCGACAAACGCAGTGAGAGAATACTGCGGACGCCAAAAGTCATTCACTTCCTCGGTGAATATGGCTTCATGGTTGAAGTCCAGCTCGAACAGGTCAGGATTTCTAGATACGAGCAGAGCCAAAGCGCCTGCCCCCTGCGTGGGCTCTCCTGGAGAATGTATTTCATAGTAAGCGATATCAGTGGTCACTACCAGGGCCTTGCGTCCCCTGGAGGCAGGAGACAGAACCCAGTCATGAGCCACTCTCAAAGCAGCCGTACCACTGTAACAGGCATGTTTGACATCGAAGACCCTCACCGATGGAGGAAGTCCCAAGAAACGGTGTATCCATGCAGAGATGGGCTTGGACTCATCTACACCACTTTCGGTACCCACCACCAGCATTCCTATGTCATCGGGACTGACAGCTCCGGATGATATGAGTCTGTAGGCAGCGGAAGCAGCCATGGTTACGGGATCCTCGAGGGGATGGAGCACGGCCATTCGTATCCCTCCCAACCCTTCGAGGTATTTTTCCCGCGGCACTCCCCTGACATCTGCCAGCTCCTTCAGTTCGAGATAGAGAGGAGGAACATACAGATAAATCTTTTCTATTCCCACCTTCTGATAAACTGGCGGAACGGATATATCCATGTCTCAGGGTCTCCGTAGCAGGAATCGGATGCTTCAGGAATCCAGACCGGCAGCAGCCTTGATATCCTCTACCCTGTCCAGACGCTCCCACGTGAAGGACTCCTCACTGCGTCCGAAGTGACCGTAGGCAGCGGTCGGTCTATAACGCGGCTTGCGCAGGTCCAGAGTGTCAATGATTGCCTGGGGACGGCAGTCGAACACTTTCTTGACGATATCTACCAGCTGCTCTTCAGGTAGCCTGCCTGTCCCAAATGTGTCTATGGAAATGGAAAGTGGATGGGCGACTCCGATGGCATAGGCCAACTGAATCTCGAGCCTCGATGCCATTCCGGCAGCCACCATATTCTTGGCGATGTAGCGTGCCATGTACGATGCACTACGATCGACTTTGGTCGGATCCTTGCCGGAGAATGCTCCTCCTCCGTGTCTGGCCATACCGCCATATGTGTCCACGATTATCTTACGACCCGTAAGACCACTGTCAGCATAAGGACCACCAAAAACGAAGCGCCCCGTAGGATTGATATAGAATTCTATGTCATCTGAGATGAGATCGTCAGGAATTACCCTGCGGATGACCTCTTCAACCACTGATTCCTTCAGGACTTTATAGGAGACATCAGGCTCGTGCTGAGTAGACAGAACCACCTTGGTGATTTCCTGTGGTCTGCCATCCACATAACGTACCGTTACCTGGCTTTTACCATCGGGACGCAGGAACGGAAGCAGACCGCTTTTGCGCACCAACGCCAGCCTCTGAACGAGTTTGTGGGCCATCATTATGGGCATGGGCATGTATTCGGGCGTCTCATCAGAGGCATAACCAAACATCATACCCTGATCACCGGCACCAAGCTCTCCACTGGTATAGGCACCGTGACCATCCACACCCTGCGCGATATCGGGAGACTGCTGCTCGATGGCCGACAAAACGGCACACGTCTCATAATCAAATCCCATGTGAGAATTGGTGTAACCAATCTCCTTGACAGTATTGCGGACTATGTCCGGAAGGTGGGCGTATGCCGTGGTGCTTATCTCTCCGGCAACCACTACCATGCCGGTTTTGACGAGCGTCTCGACAGCGACCTTGGACATGGGGTCATGCCTGAGAAGCTCGTCGAGTATGGCATCAGACACAGCATCACACAGTTTGTCAGGATGCCCTTCCGTCACTGATTCTGAAGTAAAAAGATGTTCACTCATGACGTTCCTCACAGCCGTAGAGGCGGTCGTCTCAGACCAAGAGCTGAATATTAATTGGCTACTCTCCCTTGTCAAGCTGAGCAGACAGAGCGAACCATCTGTACAGTAGTATACGGCATATGAGTTCCATGGAGACGGTGTACTGCAGGCTTATTCTGGGAGACTCACTCGGCCACAGTATGGAGATGGTTCCATTAGAAAGCTCGTACCTATAAGAGAGCATGTTGGTCTTGGAGATGAGCTCCTTGTCTATGGATTGGGGCCTTACGATGAGACGTTGCTGTGCAATCGTATGATGCTTGAAGGCTATTTCAGATATAGTCATCAATTCTGCGAATTCATGAAGCCTGTTTGAGAAATCATCAATTGTTTCAATATGTTGCAAATCTTCTATCAGGGCGTGGACATGCTCTACGAACTGTTTTTCGCGTACTCCTATGAAATCAGACCATCCTTCTGCAGATTCACCCTGGAAAGGCCAGCTCTTCGTATAGTACAGAAGGCCAGTCATGATGGTCAGTGCTGCAGTCAGGGAAATGATTTGAGCCCAGCTGCGAAGCACCAGTAGCAGGATGCCTGTGCCAGCGAGCATGATTGCAATGGCATACAGTATCATGGCTGCCCTGGGTACACTCAACCCCATCTGAAGCAGTTTATGATGAATGTGCTCGTCATCGGGTGAGAAGATATGCCTGCCCCTGGTGGCCCTGCGAAGCACGGCAAGGGTGGTGTCCATGATTGGAATCCCGAACAGGAGCACCGGAACCAGCAACGCCGTGGTAACACTGGCTTTTTGGGCACCAAGCATGGAAGTGGTGGCAAGTATGAACCCGATGAAGTAACTTCCACCGTCCCCCAGGAATATCCTCGCAGGATAAAAGTTGTAATAGAGAAAACCTAACACCGCGCCGCCCAGTGCAAACATCCAGAAGGGCACAAGAGGAGAGGTGTGGTTTATCATAGACATGATGGCGACCGACATGGAGGCTATGAAGGTTATTCCTCCGCACAGCCCGTCCATACCGTCGATTAGGTTTATGGCATTCACCATACCGACTATCCACATCACCGTGACTGGATAGGACCACATGCCCAGATGAAGCGGAGAAACGCCAAAAGGCAGACTGATTTTGGTTATCCTTATCCCTATGAAATGGACGAAAGAGGCTATCAGTACCTGAAACAGCAGCTTCCATCGGGCCTTCATACCTAGGATGTCATCCCACAGGCCCACCATTCCTATCATCAGACCTCCACCAACTATGGCCATTATCTGCTGGGGCTGCCCGGTCCAGGCCCTAGATATCCGGTTGTCCCAGAAAAAAAGGCCTATCAGCGGAAGGAAAAATGAAATTATTACAGATGCTCCCCCAATACGGGGCACAGGAGACTTGTGTATCTTCCTCCCCCATGACGCATCCATGAGATGAAGCCTATTCCCTGTCAGGATGGCCAGACGCGTGAGCATCAGGGAAGAGACCAGCGCTATGAGGAATGTTACCAAGTAGGTTATCATGTTTATATTTCCGAATGCTGACTATTACCACTACACTG
Source organism: Polyangiaceae bacterium (assembly GCA_027013865.1). Classification (GTDB taxonomy): domain Bacteria; phylum Myxococcota_A; class Polyangia; order HGW-17; family JALWFW01; genus JALWFW01. The sequence goes on from JALWFW010000185.1 coordinate 3,407, forward strand.
AGACAATTACAAGTCACATGAGTTGCATAAACAACAAAACGCTAACCATATAACTAATTGATATTATTGATCATATTTGAACACACACTCGACTGTCCTCCAATA
>JALWFW010000186.1 GCA_027013865.1 Polyangiaceae bacterium
CCCGCCGCTGGTATGAAGAACACGATGAGATATGCCGCCGAGCAATGGCCCAGGCTTTCGCTGTGAAAGGGAGGAATTGATGAGACTATTTGAAAACCATCCCAATTTTCCTGAGGCACTCACCTTCGACGATGTGCTTCTTGTTCCCGGCTATTCCGAGGTCCTTCCCGCGGACACGGATCTGACTGCCAGATTCACCAGAAATATCGTTCTCAGACTACCGTTCGTGTCAGCAGCCATGGATACCGTCACAGAGTGGCGGATGGCTGCCGCAATGGCCCGGGAGGGGGGAATTGGCGTTATTCACAAGAACCTCGTACCTGAAGAGCAGGCGCGCCACGTGGAAAAGGTCAAGCGCTCCGAAGCGTTCATTGTGGAAGATCCCCATGTCACGACACCAGACGCCACGGTTGAGCAAGCAGTAAGACTCATGGAGGAACATGACATATCAGGCCTTCCAGTGGTGGATGACGAGCAGCGTCCCGTAGGCATAGTCACCGTGCGTGACGTCAGGGGCATAAGCAGTCCCAGACGTTCTGTCAGGGAGATCATGTCCAGTCCTCTCATCACCGCACCGGTGGACGTTTCACAGCAGGAAGCCAGGGAGATCCTTCTGAGACACCGCATCGAAAAACTGGTGCTGGTTAGAGAGAACGGTACCCTCGGTGGCCTAATAACCATGAAGGACATCGAGAACACGAGGGAGCTTCCCCTAGCCACCAAGGATGAATCCGGCCGTTTGAGAGTGGCTGCGGCAGTTGGGGTATCAGATACGGAGCGCTCCAGAGCCGCCATGCTGGTGGAAGCCGGGGCAGATGCTCTGGTTGTGGATACCGCCCACGGCCATTCCAGGGGCGTGGGGGAGATGGTCCGCTGGCTGAAGGAGAACTTCTCCGTAGATGTGGTGGCCGGTAACATAGCCACTGCCCAGGCAGCTTCCTTTCTAATAGAAGCAGGGGTGGATGCCGTGAAGGTGGGCATCGGTCCGGGTTCCATATGTACCACACGCATGGTGGCGGGTGTTGGCATGCCCCAGCTTTCGGCTGTTCTGGATGTCAGGGCAGTCACTCAGCAAGCAGGAGTACCCCTCATTGCCGATGGGGGGATCAAGTATTCTGGAGATGCAGTGAAGGCCCTTGCTGCAGGTGGTGATACTGTGATGATGGGTTCCATGTTGGCAGGCACGGATGAGGCTCCCGGAGAGGTCATCTTGTACCAGGGCAGGGCATACAAGCAGTACAGGGGCATGGGATCCCTTGGAGCCATGAAGAAGGGCAGTGCTGACCGCTACTTCCAGAAGGGAGCCGAAAAATTCGTGCCCGAGGGCATTGAAGGACAGGTTCCCTACAAAGGACCAGTGGGCGCCATCATATATCAGATGGCAGGTGGTCTGAGATCCGGAATGGGATATGTGGGAGCCGCCAATCTGAGGCAGCTACGCGAAAAAGCCCGTTTCGTCCGGATCTCTTCACAAGGACTGCGTGAAAGTCACGTTCATGACGTTCATATCACCAAAGAAGCCCCAAATTACAAGGTTCAGTAACCACATCTATTTTGACGGAATGTATAGTGATTCAGGGTATTTTGATAGATTCGAGTGGGTTTGCTTTCAATAGTTTCTGATAGTTTCTGATTTTTGAACTTGCACCATCGCGTCAGCCCCGTAGAATTTATGACATTATGAAATGGGTAGCTGTTTTTCTATCGATGATTCTGAGTACACCAACACCACAGGGCAATTCGTTACAAGGGGAGCAAATAAGGGATGAAAACCCCCATGCTCCACCAGTAAAGGAGTGGGAGACACCTACTCCTAAAACCACCCCCTTGGTGCAACGCATACGCCATCACTTCAAGATGGGTCATCCATTTGCTAACGGAATTCTTGCAGGCAAGACAGTATATGTGAGTCCTGGTCATGGCTGGACCTGGACCAGGGTTAGTGGTTCCTATATATGGACAACACAGCGTGGCTGGTCCTATGCCATAGTGGAAGACCTGGCCAATGCCGAATCAGTAGACCAGTTCCTCATTCCGTGTCTTCAGAGTGCAGGTGCCTACGTGGTCCCCGTTCGTGAGAGCGATCTCAATACCAATATGGTCATCGTCGACAACGATGATTCTGGTTCCGAACGCGGGGTTTACCGGGAAGAGGGCGACTCTTCACTGATTTTCACCTCACAGCAGAGCACCTACGGATACCAGGCGACTTATACACACAACGAGGAGCCCTTCAGGCAGGGGACCAATAGACTCATAAAGACTTCTTCCACAGAGACGGCCAGGGCTATATGGGTGCCCAATGTTCCAGCAGACGGCTATTATAACGTATACGTTTCCTATTCTGCTTGGTCCACCAGGGCTCCTGATGCCCATTATATCGTGCGTACTCCAGGAGGAGAGACTCATTTCAGGGTGGATCAGCGCCGTCATGGCCGCACATGGGTTCTTTTGGGTCGTTTCTGGTTTGATAAGGGACAAAACGAAGACAAGGGAGCGGTCATTTTGGCCAATGATTCCTCACAGGCCAGTGCCGATGTGGAGGTCAGTGCCGATGCAGTGCGTCTCGGAGGCGGTATGGGGCTGTCCTTGCGCAATGGCTCTACCTCCGGTCATCCCCGCTGGGAGGAGAGTTGCGTGACTCATGCTCAGTTCATGGGTGCACCTACCAGTGTGTACGGATCGTCCTCCAGCGGTGACAGAACCAAGGACATCGGCTGCCGTTCCCGGTTTGCAGCGTGGGATCACGAGTCTGGAGAAGACGCCGTCTACGTGGCCTGGCATACCAACTCAGGAGGTGGAAGAGGCACGTCCACCTATATATATGGTCATAATCCACCTGATGGTAGTTATAATCCTGATGCGGTCCCTGGCAGTGATCAGTTGGCCTTCGCAATTCAGGACCATATGGTAGCCGCCTTCAGGGAATATACCGAGTCCAACTGGCGTGACCGTGGTGTCTTCTCTGCCTATTTCGGCGAACTGAACCCAAACAACAACGGAGAGACGCCTTCAGCTCTAGTGGAGGTTCTCTTTCACGACAGCAGGTCTGATACCGACTGGTACAAGATTCCATTCATCCGCTACATGGCTGCCAGACAGGTGTGTTATGCGGTCATAGACTACTTTGCCCAGAAAGACGGCAAATCGATTGTATATCCTCCTGAACCTCCTGTGTCAGTGGCTGCATTCAATGCCGGTCCAGGACGTGTCACAGTATCCTGGCAGCCTCCTCCTGACATGCCTGAACTGGGAGATCCTGCTGATGGATACATGGTTTACATGGGACCGAACGCCCACTCCTTCGATGAAGGAACCTATGTGGAAGGTACGACGTACACACTCGATAACGTGCCTGCCGGTTCTCTGCTGTTCTTCAAGGTGACGGCAGTCAATGCCGGTGGCGAGTCCGTATCCTCTTCCCCCGTGGCCGTGTATACATCTCGTGCAGGGAAGGCCCAGGTATTACTGGTGGATGCCTTCGATGCCCTCACCCGCGACATGGCCCCCATGATTGATGATGGTTACTCCAGTGGCGCCGTGTTCCGTATGATACTGGAGAAGATGAATTTCTGGCGTGAGGGTATTGGACGTCATGCCAAGGCCTTGGCTCAGGCCCATCTCGCTTTTGACTCCATGCAGGTGGAGGCCATCGGCCTAGTGGACTGGAACACGGCCGAATACCAGGCTGTAGATGTCATGGCAGGCCGTGGTACCACACCAGATTCCATGAATGCACTGACTTCTTGGCTCCAGGCTGCTTTTGCGGCTTCCGTCCCAGTATTCGTGAACGGAAGCTCTTTCGGCACTGACATGATTGACCAGGGACTCGGTTCCCGTCTTTCGACCATGTTTGGCCTCGAGACAGTATCTGAAGGGGATGAATCTCTTACATTCTCAGGGGTTCTCGACTCTGTTCCATCATCACAGATTTCCACGGGTGACGGCTTTTATGATGCACGTCCCACAGAGGCATATGTGTCGGAATCGGCTCCTGCTTCCTACGACAGCGGATCCGCTGCCGGCGTTTTTGCATCCAACTCCTCGGGATTCATCCTGGGTGCGCCACTGGAGGCCTTTGAGAATTCCACCACTCGAGTGGAATTGCTGCATGTTCTAATGACAGACGTATTTGGTGTGGAGGAGCTTTCAGATGCCACGGATCCCGGTGATGGCACGGGTACGGATCCCGGTGATGGCACGGGTACGGATCCCGGTGATGGCACGGGTACGGATCCCGGTGATGGCACGGGTACGGATCCCGGTGATGGTACAGATACCAATAACAGCACGGATACGCGTAACGGCACTAACTATGAGGCAGTGAAGACTGAATATGGGTTGGGATGTGCGTGTACTGTGGTTGGTTCATCTAAAGACAGCTCTAGTTCCCTTCCAGCCCTCCTGTTGGCTGTCTTTGCAGCACTCATCGTCATGAGAAGGCGCTCTCGCTAAAATTCTATTGTATGCTGCTTCCTGCTCCCCTTCCGGAAACAGTTAGGCCCCGCACCCTGGACGAGTTCATTGGTCAGACACATATCGTAGGTCCTGATACCCCATTCAGAAAGTTGGTGGACAGCGGCACTTTGCCCTCGTCTTTATTTTGGGGACCGCCAGGTATAGGAAAGACCACCCTTGCCCGCATCCTGTCGCGTCATTTTTCTGATAGTCCTTATTTCGAGCTATCTGCCGTCTCGGCGTCAGTACGTGATGTTCGGGCTGTCATCAGTGAGGGAGGCATTCTGTTTCTGGATGAGATACACCGTTTCAGTAAATCACAGCAGGATGTACTCCTCCCGGCAGTGGAGTCGGGACGCGTTACTCTTCTCGGTGCCACCACTGAGAATCCTGCTTTTTCCATAAACTCTGCCCTCCTGTCCAGGGCAAGGGTGCTTCAGTTTAAACCCCTTGATTCAGAAGATGTCTACACCGGTCTCGTGCGTGCCATTGGTATCCTCCGGAAGCAGTACGGCATTGCAATAAGTGCAGAGGACTCCGTATTGAGACAGATTGCATCCCATGCCGGAGGCGACCTGCGGGGGGCTCTTTTGAGACTGGAGGACATCCTGGTGATGGCGCCGCGTTCGGATAGCGGTGAAATACATATCTCCCCGGAGATGCTCTCAAAGGTTCTTGGGCAGGGAACCGTCAAGTACGACCGTGATGGAGATGAGCATTATGATCATGCATCGGCCTTCCAAAAAAGCCTCAGAGGCTCGGATCCTGATGCAGCCATATACTGGATGGCAAAAATGCTTGAAGGAGGCGAGGATCCCCGCTTCATAGCCCGTCGTCTCATCGTTACCGCCTCAGAAGACGTGGGTTTGGCGGATCCCATGGCCATGGTGTTGGCCGAAAACGCCTTTCGTGCCGTTGAGCATATCGGTATGCCAGAAGGGCGTATCATTCTGGCTCAGGCGGTCCTCTACGTCGCCACTGCGCCAAAGAGTAATTCCTCCAAGGATGCCATAGACCGCGCGGTCAGAAGCATACGCTCAGGTCACAGCTATCCGGTCCCCATGCATCTGAAGGATGCCCATTACAAATCTGCTTCAGCCTGGGGAAGGGGGCAGGGCTATGTTTATCCACATGTGCCGGGTTCTAGCCGTATTTCCTATCTTCCCGAGGAACTGGATGGTCAGCATTTTTACGAACCGCGTTCTTCATGGGAGCATACACGGATGCGGAATCTTACCCATTTTCTTGAACTTCACCACGACACGGGCCCCACTGCCGTCCGGAAGATAAGGGAAGCCCTCTCCCGGGCCGATCATCCCCTCACCGTGAAAGAACTTGCGGACACGACTGGACTTATGGAAAGCACTGTGAATGCTGCCCTAAACGAGCTACGCACGAGGGGGGAACTACAGGTGAACACTACAGTCTCTCTGAAACAAGGAAAAGACAGCGAGAATAAAAAACACCAATAATTACGTATGGTTACTGGTTTGTGTCAGTTGAAACATTCGTAATTGATGGCAGAGATGTCCAGTTCATCTAGAGATCTGTCCGACATGGCTGCATAGGGTGTTAGTCCTTCATCGCGAGTTTTCTTCATGAATGATTCCAGTCTTTCGGCATTGTCGGCAGAGGAGGAACCATCATCTATGTAGTCTACCACGAGTACTGGTTTGCTCTGGTCCAGTATTCTGTGAAGCAGGGTCAGGCGCTCTGAAACGATGTTATCATCCACGGGAGACGTGGCATCGTAGAAAAGATCCTCCACTGCCCAACCATCAACGCTGTCAAGAATTTCGGGTTCCAGCTCGATGAGACGTTCCGCGTTTTGAACTAGCACATCCATTCCGTTTGGACGCAGGTATTCCTTTATAACATATATGAACTCCGCCATACGGGAGGCAGCCTCTGACTCGGAGAGCCGTCCATTGGAGCTCCAGTATTCGAATGCATCGCTTCGGTCCAGGTACACTCCGGAAAAACCCGCTTCTATGATGCGGTCCAGATAGTTCATGACGATTGTCTTCCAGGCGGGATCCCAGTAACGCACAGCATAGTTCCCTGGCCACTCAGGATTTTCGGGACCCAGCCAGTCAGGCGGATGTGAGAACCATTCATCATTCCAGTAGTAACGATAATCTTCGGCCTCTCCGATGGATACATATGCGTAGACCCTGGTCCTGTGTGATGTGATGAGGGACACCTCCTCACTGGTATATCTGCCTTCATGGCTTCCGTCTTTGGAATAATCCATGACAACGATATCGAGGGAAAGAGAGCCGAGGTACGCGGGGTCGGCTTTTTGTAGTTGATACGCCCAGTTGTCAGGTGGAGTCCATGAGGTTTCTGAGTCCGTATCCCCTTCACATGAGGACAGCAAAAATAATGATATGATGGCGGTAGCCAGAGGTAAGACATGTTTGAACATCGGCATAACTCTCCGTTGACGGAACATCTGGATTAAAATAGCATGAAGCAGTGAGGAGAAAGTCATGATGGTCAGATATTTCCGTCTATTTTTGCTTATTTTCATTATATTGCCCATTTCAAGCTTTTTCATTTCTGGTTGCTCAGTTGGCAAAAGTTATGTCCATCCTACACAGGGAGAGGCCTGCGACTGGGAGCATACATGTGAACCTCCACTTCAATGTGTGGATGGTGTATGCACGTCTGATTCTACCCACCTCAATAACGGTACCGACACTAACAACGGTACCGACACAAACAACGGCACTGACACAAACAATGGCACTGGCACCAACAACAGTACCGACACCAACAACGGTACTGGCACCAACAACGGCACCGGCACCAACAACGGTACCGGATGCAGCAATCCGTGCGGTGATGTCTGCTGTGAGGAAGGGCAATTCTGCCATGCAGATACCGAGTGCCTGCCTGATGAGGGGGCCTGTCAAAATGACGAGGAATGCCAGAATGATACGTACTGCCTGGAAGGACACTGTGTCCCTTATGGTGAAGGTCCCAGGTCCATTTTGGATCCTCAGTGTATCAGATTCTCAAAACCCGGACTCTTCAGTCCATTCCTTCAGTGTGAATGGGATGGCCCTCCTTCCGGAGATCCATTTCCGACTCATGTAAATGTGTTGTCCACGCCTCTGGTGGCTGATTTCGACTTCGATGGGGATCCCAAGGATGTTCATCCATCCGTAGTTTTTGTAACTTATAATGGAACGGATGGATCTTCAGGATATTACGAAGGTGCTTATGGCGTCATACGTATAATCGACGGAGAATCCTGCGAGCAGCTGTACAACGTAGGAACTCAACTCAACGGATGCAATACTCCTGCCATAGCCGATTTGGATGGTGATGGCCGTCCTGAAATCATTGCTCATACGGGTATGGGTGGAGTCAATGCCTACACTTACAATACTGTATCGGATTCATGGGAGCTCATGTGGCAGGGGCATGATTCGAATGGAACCGTGCTTGAACACGGTGCCCAGAGTACCACATGGTCAGGCGTATCCGTTTACGATATAGACGATGACGCTAGCCCGGAGATACTGTCTTTTGGTTATGTATTCGGTGCAGACGGTATCTTGAAGGATGGCTCTCTCGACTATTTTGCCACAAGGATAGGAGGCTTCGCCTATCCCGTAGCCGCAGATTTGGATATGGATGGTGCCGTAGAGCTTATTGCAGCGGACGACACCCGTCAGCCGGTTCTTTATGAGTGGCAGGGATCATGGTCCCCGGAGTGGACAGTTCAGGCAGGTTATGGTGGAGGGTTCATTGCTTATGGAGATTTGGGAACATTCCCGGAAGAGCCCATGGCTGACGACAGAAGCGTCAGGGATGGCATTGCAGAGATCGTTATCATGGACAGAATCACTGGCCAGCTCCATGTACTCAATGTTCATGGCCGCGAGGTGTTCACTGTGGCCATTCCCGGAGGCGGTGGCGGACCTCCCACTGTCGGAGACTTCGATGGAGACGGAAGGGCTGAAATCTCGGCAGCAGGTATGGGATCCATAACAGTGTTTGATATGGACTGTCTTGACGTGCCTGATGTCAGTTACTGTGTGTCCTTGAGAAGGGACGGGATCCTGTGGAGTCAGCCATCTCAGGATTACTCCTCGAATCAGACGGGCTCCTCGATATTCGACTTCGACGGAGACGGGAGGGTCGAAGTCATATACGCAGATGAGGTGTTTACCCGTATATACGACGGCAGAACCGGAGAAGTGCTCTTCTCCCAGTGGCACTCCTCGTGTACATGGAATGAGAATCCCATAGTCGCAGACGTGGATGGTGACCTGAATGCCGAGATGGTGGTGCCCTCGAATATCAACTGTGGCATTCATCCAAGGGAGGATCATGGCCTTACCTATCCCCTCAGTCACAACAACACTCAGATGGATCCCATATTCAAGGGGCTCAGGTGTGATAAGAATGAAGACTGTCTGAGTGGTATCTGTAATGCCGGTTTCTGCAGGTGTTCAACAGATGATGAATGTGGTGGGGAAGGCTCCGGATATGTGTGTGATGTCCCGATTTCGGGCACTCCCGGAACAGGAAATGTGTGTCGTTCCGAATGGAGGGGGCAGTATTCGGGCGTCAAAGTTTACCGAGATACCCTCGACAGGTGGGTCCCCTCCAGAACCATTTGGAATCAGCACGCCTATTCTGTCACAAACATAAATGAAGACGGTTCGGTTCCTCAGACATCCTCATGGACGATGAATTGGACCGAAGCCGACCTCAACAATTTCCGTCAGAACGTACAGGGAGACATCGCCGCGGGTACGATTCCGGATCTTACTGCCAAGGGAGCTGGATTTTCCTGTCTCCAGGAAGGTGCCCAGTTGTCGGCATCCATATGCAATCGTGGTACGCAGCCTGTTTTGGAGGGGGTTCCTGTGAGATTTACGCAGCCTGATGGAACCGTAATATGTGATGCGACGACGACGGGAACTTTGGAGCCGGGAGAGTGTGAGGAGGTCTCGTGTATATGGAGCAATCCTCCGGGTACTGAGTCTCTATCCGTAACTGTTGGAGTGACAGCCGACCAGGACGACTTGGGCGGTATGGTGTTTGAATGTAAAGAAAACAATAATTCCTCTGTTATTACAGAGGTTTATTGTATGACGGTAGGAAAATGAAGTCATTACGCCTTGTAACCGTTTTTCTGATTATCCTGTTTATTGCATCAGCAGCTTCTGGTTGTGATGAGAATGCCGAGTCAGGAATCAGGGTGATTGGCCCGCACAATAATCAGAACAACGACACGAATAATCAAAACAGTAACAACAACAGCAGTAACAACAACAGTCACAATAACAGTCATAACAACAATGATGATTCCACCCCAATTCCTGTATGTGGAAATGGCATACTGGAAGAAGGGGAAGTCTGTGATGATGGAAATATCATTCCGGCTGATGGCTGCAATTCGTCATGTACGCTCAAGGATGGAATAGAATTCGTGCCTTATTCACATACTGAAGGGGACCAGAGTGAACCTTGGCTCACTGGGGATTCATCCGGCTTCGCCCTTTTGTGGACTGACTGGAATGATGGCGATGGCGATGGTCCAGGAATCAGAGCTGCTTTTTTTGCAGGCGACGGCTCTCCTTTGGGGAAATTAACGGTCAACGAATCTGTGACCGCCGGAAGCCAGAGTGCTCCCAGAGGAGCTTTTTCATCTGGCAGATATCTCTTCGTGTGGATGAATGGCCACGAGGATCAGACCACTGGCAAAGGGATCATGGCCAGAATGTTTCACAGAGACGGCACTCCTGCTGGAGAGGATTTCACGGTTTACGATTCCACTTCACTTCCTGCCTATGATCCGTCGGTGGCCGGAAGCAGGGATGGAACCTTCCTCGTGGTATGGACGGTTCCAGATGCATCCAGATTGATGGGACTCATGGTGGACGAGAATGGAGACCCTTTACCTGGTGCCTCTGATGATTCCACGTCACTTTCTTACGTACTCAAAGACGGTTTAGTGTTCAGACCTTGGCTTGCACCTTCTTCTCTTGGTGGATGGTGGTGCACCTATGAATATGCTACAGACGGGGTAACTGACCATATAGAGCTCATGCATATTAAGCCTGAAGGAACTCCCGGTGTCAGCATAAGTGTGGACATGTCTTCGGCCAGGGTGGCTGCTCCAGTGGTATATGAAGTATCTGGGAATCCGGTGGTATGCTGGCTTGAGGATTATTATGACTCATGGGGAATCCGATGCCGGGTATTCAGCAATAATCTAGACCCACGGACTGAACCCTTCTGGGTGGTCAACTCTGATGGGTTTACATCATTTTATAATCCCAGGATTTTGGATATTGGACATAATGCGATGATGTTGGTATGGGAGGACTGGTCCGGAGAGGATGGTCATGGTGCTGGAATCATGATGCAGCAGTATTCTCTTACAGGTGCAGCGCAGGATGAGGCCGTAACCCCCGAGACGCTTTATCTGGGGCATCAGACTCAGCCTACAGCCATAATGTCAGGAGATGTCGCATGGTTTTCCTGGACTGATTCGTCTGAGGAATCACCTGATAAGTCGGGTAAGGCAGTAAGGCTTAGAAGTGTGCTGCTGACACAGTGAGGAATAATATGATAGACGACCGTCAAAACGATTATTCTCCCGAGATA
>JALWFW010000187.1 GCA_027013865.1 Polyangiaceae bacterium
GCCCACCACCACAGACGAGATCATGCGTCAAGTGGGCCAGATAATGCCTGAAATCCATAAACTGGTTCAGGAAGTTCGCGTTCTGAGCGAAACCACTCTGAAGGACCTCGTCAAACACACGGATGAGGCCATTGTCAGCAACCGCGCGGCCCTTTTACGCCTGATAAACCGTCTGGACTCCATTGCGGTGGACGTCAAGAAGGTGTCTTCCAGAGCACCTCAGGACTTCAGCAGGTTGGTCGCTCAACTTCAGGACACCATGAATGAGATCAACCGTATCGTCAGAGACAGCGGCGGTGACATAAAGTATGCTGGCAAGTCAGTACGCGCTTCGCTGGACAAGGTCAACCGCATACTGGACAAACTGGATGCTTCCACTGAAAAAGAGGGTGAGATTGGAGGCATTTTTAGTGATACCAAGGAAATTGCCAGTAATATCAAGGGGATAACAAGCAAAATAAACAATGGTGAGGGAACCATCGGGCAGTTCGTCACAGATGACTCCATTGCCAGGGATCTCAAGAGCATAACCCGTGACGCCCGTTCCTTTCTGGGTGGTTTGGCTAGGCTGGAGACCGTGGTTGGCCTCAGATCCGAATACAACCTCATAGCCAACACTGTCAAGACGTACGTTTCTGTATCCATATATCCGAGGCAAGACAAATACTACCTGGTGGAATTCGTAGATGACCCTCGCGGTCTGATGTCAACGGTGTACACCATAAGGACCACGGATAATCCTGATGAGCCTGAACTCACTCGTACCAAGGAGATTACCGTAACGGACATGTACCGTCTGACGTTCATGTTTGCAAAAAAGGTAGATTTCCTGACCTTCCGTTTTGGTATCAAGGAGTCCACCGGTGGCCTCGGTCTGGATTTCTCGTTGCTCGATCAGAAACTCAAAATTCAATCGGACCTGTTCGATTTCTCGTCAAATGTCTTCCCAAGGGTGAAACTGAGTCTGCTCTGGGAGTTCTACAGCCGCATGTTTCTTATCGCAGGTGTGGATGACCTGCTCAACGAGCGTCCCAGAACCGGGGCCGGAGGCGGTCGAGACTTTTACATAGGAGCCCAGATCCGCTTCACGGACGAAGACCTGAAGGGTCTTCTCACCATCGGAGGTTCGGCATTCGGTTCGACTTCCGGGAGCGGCAAATAAAACTGTTTTCATTGGATGGAGGATTTCATGAAGGAACTGCCCAAACTGGTAATCAAGCGTTCGGAGGAGCTCTATGAGAGCGCCAAGGAAGTCATTCCCGGTGGCATCCTGGGGATACGCAGACCATACAACTTTGTGCCCGGGGAATTCCCAATATTTTTGGAGAAAGGGCAGGGTGGTGTCGTCTGGGATGTGGACGGCAACGAGTACATAGATCTGCTATGCGCGTATGGACCCATCATCCTGGGACACCGTGAGAAGGAAGTTGATGATGCCGTCGTCTCCCAGATGGAGAAGGGTTTTTGCTTCAACCTTACCCAGCCGGTGCAAAATGAACTTGCTAGCACTCTGATAAGGCTGATTCCTGCTGCCCAGAAAGTCATTTTCGTGAAAACCGGATCTGATGCCACGACCTCAGCCGTACGTGTGGCCAGGGCTTATACTGGCAAGACGAAAATTCTCAGATCCGGGTATCATGGCTGGCATGACTGGTGCGTGGAGGTTAAGGAGGGTATCCCTGAGAAGCTGTACGAGGATGTATACGGATTCGAGTACAACGATTCCGAGGGCCTCGAGCGTCTTGTGGAGCAGCACAAGGATGACCTGGCAGCCATAATCGTCACTCCCGTGGGGCATCCCCTGGGCAATCCGGTGGTGGAACCTAAGCCGGGTTTTCTGGAACTGGCAAAGGAGCTTGCCCATAAACACGGGGCAGTACTCATCTTTGACGAGATCCGCACAGGCTTCCGTGTATCCATTGGCGGAGCCCAGGCACGTTACGGTGTAACGCCTGATCTCGCCACCTTTGGAAAGGCCATGGCCAACGGTTATCCCATAAGTGCTCTGGTGGGCAAAGAAGAGGTGATGCAGGTCATCTCCGACCGCGTGTTCATCTCCTCGACCTTCTTCCCCAACTCCCTGGAGATGGTGGCAGCGCTCAAGACCATTGAGATACTCGAGCGTGAAGACGCCCTCAATAAACTGTGGGACACAGGGCGCTGGCTCATGGATGAGCTTTCCGGGGTGATAGAGCGTTCCGGAATTGCTGCCCAGCTCACCGGAATTCCTCCAATGCCGTACATCTTCTTCCCGCGTGATGACGATAGGAAGTACAAGGCCCGCAGAACTGCTTTCTACACGTACATGATTCGTGCCGGTGTGTTCCTGCATCCGTATCACCACGGTTACATTGCTGTACGTCATACGAGGCAGCAGCTGGAGAGAGTGATTCAGACTACTGAAGACGCACTTGCCTTCGTAAAGAAAACCGTTGGTTGACCGTATGCCTTAAATCCTTCCTCAAAGTGTCCCAGCATGGCGTTATGGCCTGTTTCGGGTTCCTTCTCTCCCCCTTTTTTGCCCCCTCTTTGAATATTGGATTCATTGACATCCTTTGGATATAGGCCTGTGTGAGGTATATGAAACCAGAGATATACCTTTCTTTGAACCTGAGTTTGATCTGATATAAAGTGGGTGTCAGCCCTAAATTTCAAGGCTGATTAAGCTCAAAAGTGTTTGGATATGGGGTTTGAAGTCGGTCAAACTCCTATATAGCTATTGTTGAACTAGCGGTAATGAAATGAGTGTTCAGAGGGTTGACGCAGCGGAATCAGAATATCTGGAACTGCTGAAGAAGGGGAGCTATGACCAGGGAGACCACGCTCATGAGCTTGATGAGAATATTCAGGGAAGGACCGGAGGTGTCCTTGAAGGGGTCGCCCACGGTGTCGCCGATGACGGCGGCCTTATGAGCTTCTGAGCCCTTGCCTCCCATGTTTCCGTCCTCGATGTACTTCTTGGCGTTGTCCCATGCACCACCTGCATTGGCCTGGAAGATGGCCATGAGAACACCGGTGACGGTGACGCCGGCGAGCATTCCGCCGAGCATCTCCTTGTTGATGAAGCCGATGACAACCGGAACGGTCACTGCCATGAGACCAGGAACCACCATCTTCTTGATGGCTGCGGCAGTAGATATGTCGACGCACTTGGAGTACTCGGCCTTGGCCTTGCCCTCCAGGAGACCCTCGATCTCGCGGAACTGACGGCGGACCTCGTCGATCATGGCCTCGGCTGCCTCACCAACGGCTGTCATGGTCAGGGATGAGAACAGGAAGGGAAGCATGCCGCCGAGAAGAAGTCCTACGGTGACGATGGGGTTGGTGACGTCGATGCCGACTACTCCAGCCTGCTGCCTGAAGGCGGCGAACAGGGCAAGGGCGGTCAGAGCTGCTGAACCAATGGCAAAGCCCTTACCAATGGCTGCGGTGGTGTTACCCACGGCATCGAGTTTGTCGGTACGACCGCGAACCTCGGCAGGAAGCTCGCTCATTTC
>JALWFW010000188.1 GCA_027013865.1 Polyangiaceae bacterium
GGAGCGAGTTTCCGTACTCCGCGCCGGGCACGTCTGGCCTCAAATTCAGCCCTGCAGTATTCGGCCCTCTTCTTGGAGGGATACTTGGTGAAGGTGAATGCCCATCCTGCTCGCACCATCTCCTTGTTGATATCCCTGCCATTCAGTATTATGTAACCGAGAAGTCGGCCGTAGTTGCCCACCTTACACCTGCGAGAACCTGGCCTCGACCTCTCGCAGTCCAGGGACACATCCCTGCCCAGAATCAAATCCTTCATGTATCTGTAGGCTCCAACACCGCCTCCCTCGTCATCCTTTTCACACCTTGCACTCCATCTTCCGTCCAGTGTACGTACCTTGCGTTTGTGGCATTCAGGGCTGTTTATGCCTGCAACACGTACGTTAACCAATCCGCCGCCGTCCAGAAGCACATGAACGGTATCACCGTCCACCACGTGAACCACCTTGCCGTGAAGAAGACCTGCCTCCGGGAGCATGACCCTGCGCAGCCAGTTGCTCTTCCTTCTATGTCCCCTGCGTCTGTGACGGCTGGATTTCGGGTGTACTGAGGCTCTTTTCTTGCGTACTGAAGAGTCTTTGGAGTGCTGTTTACCCTGAACCGGAACCGTGGCCCTGTCACATGCCACTACATAGCACCCGGATGTAAAAAGAAGTATAACTAGTGATATTTTAGCAATGATATTCACTGGTTACCTCGTCATGAAGACAGTGATGAGCATGAATACATTGGCGCCCACTGCAGCGGAAGTGAGGAGTTTGTAATCCCAGCGCACCTGAGGGTGTCCAAACCATGAGTAAAAAACGGCTCCCAGAGACAAAGAAGCCCCCAGTGCTGCTGCTCCATAGACCAGAGCATCATGGGGACCACGTACCGGGACGAGAACCCACAGTACCCCTGCCATTATCAGTGCCAGCGAAAGAATCAGACGCGGTAACATGCCCTATAGAAAGGGGATTGTATCGAGCATGTCAATAGCCAATAGCATATGCGTAAAAAACCTGAAATACCGCAATCCTTCAATCCACGGTTATGGACTTGCTCACATTCTTGGGAACATCCGGGTGTACTCCGTGATCTTTCACCCCCAGTCTGTCGAGATACTCCATCTTGAGTACCGACATCTCCAGGGCAAGACGCTGAAGCACCACCGTGGATGAGAATACCGTGAGCAGCGTATCTCCCGTGCGCGGAAGCACTATGTAGTGATGCCAGTAGGAGGGCTGATCCGCTGGAGCCAGTTCCACTGTTTCACGCAAGCGAGGATCCTCTTCAGCAATCAGGACCGTGGAAGCCCCGCGTATCTTGTGGGTGTTTATCTGGGATATGGCCAGGCGGACATCCCTGTCATCTGGACCGCTCACGTATATAAGGGGATACTGGAGCGAAAGTCCCTTTTCAGGGATGAAGCGCTCTCGGAGCGTTTCGAATATCTGCTCCTCATCCTCACTCAGGGCAAATGAACGGGGACGGCCTACGAAGAGATCTTGAAGTGCATTCATAACCCTAGTAGCGCTCCTGAATCCAAGGCCTCGCTCACCAAGCAGGTGGTGCGCCTCTTCCATGAGCTCCCCGAACTGGGAGAGCCATATATCCAGATGCTTCATACCCATGACGGTATTGATTCCCAGAATGGTATTGGGGCCATGCTTAAACTCTGCCCCCTCGAACCCTTCGGTATGGTTGAGAACCACTTCCCTGATTTTGAGAGCCCCCTCTTTCGCTACTGCATTGATGCGGGTTGCCAGGATGTGTACAGAGGGTGCCAAAAAGAGATCCTTTGCCGCCGCTCTGACGGATTCTTCAGTAGTATCAACGGTTTCCCTAATGAGTTCAGGAATGGCTTCCAGCTTGGACAGACGAAAGTCGAGATCCTCCCTACGCTGTCTAAGCATGTCTTCGGGCCACTCGTCTCCTCCGCGCTCAATCTGACGACGCGCCACCTCCAGGGCCAGAGCGTAAAGCACAGTTATCTGATTGATGAAGCTCTTGGTGGCAGGAACGGCTATCTCAGGACCACAGCGTAGAGGAATCACGAGATCGCTCTTCTCCTGCGGAATGGTGGAATTGACATTGTTGACCACTGCCACACGGGTCACCTTCTTGCCGGTGGCCTCTATGTCATTGAGTATGTCGATGAGGTCCTTGGTCTCACCGCTCTGGGTGATGGCAACCACCACGTCGCCGTCCTTGACTGTATGCGAATAGCGACCGCGGAACTCTCCGGGCAGTATGGGGATTATCTCCGTCCAGGCAATCTCGTTGAAGAACAGGCATGCAGCCATGGCAGCGTGATAGGATGTTCCACATGCAGCCATGTAGATATGACGACCTGCCCTCCTGGCGTCATAGATGAGATCAGCGAACTTCGAGAAAATCTGTGATGATTCCTGAACCTCCTTCAGTTCCAAAAATGCATCCAGTATGCGTACCATGTTGCGCTCCCGGTCGCTCCGGGTGTAATTCAGGAGATCCGTCAGCAGTCCGGATTCTTCGGAAGAGAAAGTGGATCCCAAAGCTTCGTTGCCAACCGGAAGCTCGGGCATTATGGGACGCGCTTCCTCCAGTATATCGTTCCACAGGGGAGCGGCTGCCAGAGCTTCGAATGCCTGACGGATCTCGTAATCCTGGGTGGCCTCCAGTATGGGGGACAGCAGGGCTTCGATCTCCTCTGACCAATCCGGATGGGCATCGAACAACGGGGCCAGCTCCCGAGTAAGGGGAGCACCACCAGTGAACTTCACGAGAACCGCCCTTGCGGTATCGCTCTGGGCAGCTATCTCTTGTTCCATGAAGTACTCATACTGAGGCAAAAGCTCGGTATCCTTAGCTTTCAGGCGGGATCTCACCGGACGCCGCTCCAGTACGTCTCCAGGCTCCACCATTACCCTGCCCCTGCCTGGAACTTTGACGCCATGAGGTTTGACAGCGAAAACCTTGTAATGGGCATCAGAAAATTCAAAGGCCTCTCCCTCCGAAAGGGGAACGAGGACGCGCGTAAACTTCAGGATAGATGACAGATCAGACGATGCGAGGTTGAACTTTCCCCTCTCATCCTCTGCCAGTCCTGCATACAGACTGGAACCGCTCTTTATGGCCCAGGCTGTCTTGGATATGGGATCTACCACCACGGCGGCGAAGGAACCCTCCACTCTTTCCTGAGCCCGCACTATGGCCCGGCGCATGGCCGCCCTGCGTTCTTCGGGATCCTCCTGGCTGTCGATACGCATGAGTTCCAGTGAGAAGTAGTGCTCTATAGTGTGTACCAGCATCTCACCGTCATTGTCGGAGGCTATGTCATGGCCCTCTTCCAGCAGCCATTTCCTGAGCTGTTCCGTATTGGTCACATTGCCATTATGGGCTCCGTACATGTGGACCCTGCAAGATACCACATGAGGCTGGGCATTTATCCTGTCCACAGCTCCGAAGGTGGCCCATCTCACCTGTCCGCAAAATAGACGTCCCCCCATATTGACTATGCCCAGATCCTCCACAAGCTGGGAAGGAGCACCAACATCCTTGCGGAGCACGATGGAATCAGTCGATTCTCCCTGAATCACGGCACCGGTGGAATCATATCCACGGTATTCCAACGCCTTCAGTAAAGTGGCGGCCATGCGCCCCAGGTCGTCGCGTTCAGAAGAAGTTACCAGTCCAACTACACCACACATATGAACCTCCGTACGCACGCAAGATTGCCAGAATCACGGTCAACTGTCCACCGGAGCGCCACGCGCTGCAGGCACATATGCGTCAGACAGATTATGGTTGTCAAGGGCAGGCCCTTACGTATATTTGCCATGATCATGTTCTTCAATTCATTCGATTTTGCTGTGTTTCTGGCGCTGGTGTTGGTGCTTTACCACACTGTCCCCAAAAAGTGGCAGAATCTCCTGCTGCTCGTAGCCAGCTACACATTCTACGGCTGGTGGGACTGGCGTTTTTTGGGGCTGATACTCCTGGTATCAGCCGGTGACTATTACTCTGCCGTCTCCATACACGCCACCAACGACGAGAAAAAGAGAAGACGTCACCTAATGACCACGGTCATCATGGATCTTGGAGCTCTCTTCTTTTTCAAGTATTTCAACTTCTTCGTGGATTCCTTCAATTCCGTACTGACGTTTGCCAACATGCAGCCCCTCACTCCCATCTTCAGAGTAACACTGCCGGTGGGTATAAGTTTTTTCACCTTTCAGTCCATGTCCCATGTCATCGACGTATACCGCAAAGAGGCTCCTCCAGCCTCGACACTGTGGAATTATCTTCTCTACATATCCTTCTTTCCGCAGCTCGTGGCCGGTCCCATCATGCGCACCCAGGATCTTCTTCCCCAGGTGCAAGGAGAGCGTCATACCACATCCGAAGATCTAAGCGTGGGAATGGTCACCTTGCTGTGGGGCCTTTTCAAAAAAGTAGCCGTGGCCGACAATCTTGCACTGTATGTCGACACCGCATACCACAATCCTGCCTCCTACAACGGTATCACTTTGTGGATAGCCACCATATTTTTTGCTTTCCAGATCTACTGCGATTTTTCGGGCTACTCGGACATGGCTGTGGGCATGGCCAGAATGATGGGATTCAGACTTACATGGAACTTCCGAACTCCCTACTTCTCTACTTCGATGCGCGAATTCTGGCAGCGCTGGCACATAACCCTGTCCTCGTGGTTCCGCGACTACGTATACATACCTCTTGGCGGTTCAAAGGTCCCTCCAGCAAAAACGGCTGCCAATATCATGATCGTATTCCTGCTCAGCGGCCTGTGGCATGGAGCTGCATGGACTTTCGTCATATGGGGTGGCCTCCACGGAGTGTATCTGGTCTTGGAGCGCTGGCTCTTCGGTAAGGTCCGCTCTGTACCACTGTTCACGTTACAGGGACTCTTCAGAGCCGGAACCGTTTTTCTGCTCACCACTTTTGCTTGGATATTTTTCAGGGCTTCCAGTCTCTCTAATGCAGTGGATGTCATTACCCATCTCTTCTCTGCAGGAGGTCACATGCTTACGAAAGGCGGGGCCAGAGGTCTCATTCCACTTACAGCCATGCTGGGCATGGAACTGTGGCTCGGCAGACAAGCCATTGGAGAACGACTGGAGAAACTTGGAATCTGGCCACGTATCGCTGTCGCAGAACTAGCAGTCGTCATTGCATTGCTTTTTGGGGTGGAACATGGAGTCCAGTTCATCTACTTCCAGTTCTAAAAATAAAATCACTGGGTTCTGGAAGTTTCTGGGACTTACGGTGCTGATCTACCTTGTCTTGGACTGGACCCTGGGACTGTTTTTCATACACCTGCATCACAGAGTAATGGATGAAAGCGTCTTTCTTGTTCCCAATACGGTCTTTCACAGGAAGACAGACGTTCTGATTCTGGGTTCCTCCAGAGCCGCCCACAGCTACGACGATGCCATGCTCTCGCACATGACCGGCCACGACGTATTCAACGGAGGAATCGACGGAAGAGGGATCCTCAGCGCTACGGCAATACTTTACGGTATCCCTGGACGTCTCAAACCCAGTGCCATCGTACTGGATGTCGCATGTTTTGGCAGACTAGAGTCCAGCAGAACACATTTCCTGGCGCCTTATTACGGTCTAGAAGCCAGGATGGATCGCATACTGGAATACGATCTGAGACACGCACTCCTTCTTCAGAGCCATTTATATAGGGTAAATGGACTGTTCTCAGGTATTCTGCTCCAGATATGGAAACCCGGACGCACCTACAACTTCGAGGGACTGGAAGGTACTAAACTCAGTCCTGACACCCTGGAAGAAAAAATTCATGTTTCAGCACCACCCGGAAAGAGATGCTCCGTACAGATGGTTACCAGCCTGCTGTCGGGTTTCGAAAAGGCAGCTGCCAGTCGCCATATACCCTTTGCTCTGGCTCTGTCTCCCAGCCTCGTTGACAATCAGACCAAGAAAAACATACACAAAGCCGTCACGGAGTTCTCATCTAGTCACGGCGTCCCTCTTGTGGACCATTACTATGATAGAAACTACGACATCCGTGACTTTCACGACGTATCGCATCTAAACAAAGACGGTGCCCGCAGATATACCAGGCAGTTTTACCATGAAGTCCTTCCCTTCCTGCGATCCGCTGGCATAAAAAATCTTTGATTACCCTTTAATTACAGCTAGTTACAACTACAAAATGACTAAGATGGGGTCTTCATACGATATCGTCGACCGTACCGTAACGCAGGAAGCTCATGGTGAACTGGGCCGACGCCCTGGTCTTGGAACGAAGCTGGGTGGCATATCCGAACATGTTACGTAGCGGAACCACGGCATGAATGAGCTGTCGGTCACCCTGTTTCTCCATACCTTCCACCTTGCCCTTACGCTGTCCTATGTCGCCCATAACCTCTCCGACATACTCATCAGGCACCACCACTTCCAGCTTCATAATGGGTTCCAGCATGACACCTCCGTCCTCGTCGAAGGCACGCCTGAAGGCCTCCTGGGCCGCTATCTTGTATGCAACGTCATCCGACCCTTCCGGTTTATATTCCAGGCCGGTTATGGTGACCTTGACGTCAGCCACGGGGAATCCGTTGGCCCCCGCGCCCTTCAAGGCCTCGGTGGCGCCCTCGACGGCTGCCTCTATGAATCTGTGATGCCCGAAAGTATCGCTGAGGCCCTCCTGAACAGCCACCTCGTTACCCGCGCCGCGGGGCTGTGGTTCGAGTTTGAGCTCCACGGCACCGAATATGTGCTTCTCCTTGCCGCTGTCATCCTCCATGACACGCTCGAACCTGGCCTGGCCCAAAGACGTCCCCTTCACAGTCTCCCTGAATACGACCCTAGGACGGCCTGCCCTGGCCTGAACACCGTAGTCGCGGGTTATCCTGTCCAGGATAATCTCCAGATGGAGCTCGCCCATGCCCGATATGATGGTCTCTCCTGTCTCCGGATCCTCGGATACCCTGAAGGTGGGGTCCTCCTCCATCATCCTGGGAAGGATCTCCTCCAGTTTCTTCTTCTCCTCCATGTTCTTGGGCTCCACGGCCATCGATATGACAGGCTCGTAAGTATCTATGGGCTCGAGTAGGAACTGTTCCTTGCCCTGGCACAAGGTATCTCCGGTCTTCACGGACTTCATGCCAAGAGCTGCAATGATGTCGCCGGCCCTCGCTTCCTCGAGACGCTCGCGTTTGTTGGCGTGCATTCTGAACATACGTGAGAGCTTTTCCTTTTTCTTTGCCCTGACGTTGAGGAGATCATCGCCTTCGTGCACCGTACCCGAATAAATCCTGAAATACACCAGCTTGCGAGTACCTTCCATCTGTACCTTGAATGCAAGCATGGCCACCGGACCATCGGGAGACTGATCCAGGTGTACTGACTCACCGGAGCGCAGATTCCTTACCTCTATGGGAGGCAGGTCTTCTGGGGATGGCAGGTATGTAACCACGGCATCCATGAGTGGTTGGATCGCCTTGTTTTTCAGCGCGGATCCACACAGGACCGGAACTACTGCGCCCGATATCGTTCCCTGGCGCAGTCCTCTCACTATCTCTTCTTCCGTCAGGTGCTCACTCTCTAAATACTTTTCCGTGAGAGAGTCGTCCTGCTCTGCAGCAGCCTCCATCATGTTCATACGCCATTTCTGTACCTCGTCCATCAGGTCTGCGGGAATATCCACCTCCTGGGGCGGATCCTCCTCGTGCCCCGTCCATCTGATGGCCTTCATGGCAATGAGATCCACCACTCCCTCGAAGGAATCTTCGGCACCTATGGGTATCTGGACAGGTACCGGATTCGCTCCAAGACGCTCACGAATCTCATCCACTACCCTAAAGAAATCCGCCCCCACCCTGTCCATCTTGTTGACGAAGGCAATACGAGGCACTCCAAACTTGTCTGCCTGATGCCACACTGTCTCAGACTGGGGCTCTACGCCACCCCTGGCGCAGAACACCACCACCGCTCCGTCGATGACTCTGAGGGAGCGCTCCACTTCTATGGTGAAATCGACGTGTCCGGGAGTGTCGATGAGGTGTATCTCGCTGCTTTTCCAGGGAAGATAGGTTGCTGCAGCTGTTATGGTTATGCCACGTTCCTGCTCTTGGACCATCCAGTCCATCTGGGCATTTCCGTCGTGGACCTCTCCTATACGGTGTATCCTGCCGGAATAATAGAGAAATCTCTCAGTGACCGTGGTCTTCCCTGCATCTATGTGAGCAACGATACCGATGTTGCGTATCCTGCTCTGGTCGTATCCTTTATGTCCGGTTTTCTTCTTTGCCATGACTTCCTCCGGTACTGGTGACATTGGCACGTATTCGCCCGTCACCACGTAAAGCGTCTAATATTTCCCCTCATCATGACAATTTCAAGGCAAAAAGCAGATATACAGGCGAACTAGGATAGCGCTCCGAAACCAACTACATACAGGAAATCAGTAACCGCCGGCTTTCTTGCGAATCTGATCGAGCACGCCTTTTAACCTGTCCAGATGTGAAAACAGTGACTGTATCTCCATGTGAGCGGCTCTCGAGTCAGTACCGCGTACGTGCTCCAGTACCCTAGTGAGTTGAGCATATAGATTGGCTATCTCGGATTCCTTGGCATCCAAATCCCTCTGGTACAGACGGATTTCCTCGTTGAGGGCTGCTATGGCCCTGCGCCGTTCCTCCTCTACTTCTGCAATCCTTTTGCGTAGAGTCTGTATCTGGAAGGAAAGGTCTTCCATATACTCGCTTTCCTTTGAATCAGGAGAGGCATGGGTCTTCTGAAAAGCATGGAGCTCTTGTTCCAGGTCGCGAACGGCCTCACGCAAAGGACGCATCTTCCGTTCATGCTCCTGGCGTATGGTCTCAAATTCCTGCTCTTTAAGGGCTATATGTCCCTCCAGTAGTTCTTTGTCACCCTCCAGGTATATGATTCTGTCCACTACTTTTTTGTAGTCTTCCGACAAAACGCCCATGTTGACCAGCTTCAGCACGAGTTCCTTGGTTATATCGTGAATCTCGGAACGAATCTCCGATGGAGATCGGTCATGCAGAGCGCCTTCCACTGGCTCACCCTTGGTCGAACGCAGCTCCAGTTCCATTGCAGCCGGCATTGGAGGCTTCGCACCCCCCGTACGCCTGGCTTTCTCCATGGAAAGTATAAGAGAACGAACCTTGAGCAGGGCATTTCTGACCTCTCCGGCGGTCTGATAGCGATCGTCGGGATCCTTGGCCAGACATTTGAGAACTACTCCATCCAATACCTTTGGAATCTCCTGTTCAGGAATCAGGGCAGATGGTGGTTTGGGCTCTTCCTTGAGGTGAGCCCTCAGAATATCCATTGGATCATCGTATAGGAAAGGAGGCTGTCCCGTAAGGAGCTCATACGCCAAAATACCAAGGGAATATATGTCGGAACGGCCATCTAGGGGTCTGTCGGAGGCCTGCTCTGGAGACATGTACTCCGGTGTGCCGAAAACCTGTCCATGACGCGTTATACGGGCATCGGCAAAGGCAGGCATCATGAGTTTGGCAATACCGAAATCGAGGATTTTCACCACGTCCCTACGGCCCCGCTCCTCTACGAGGAGAACGTTTTCAGTCTTGAGATCCCTGTGGATGACGCCCATCCTGTGTGCATGCTCCAGGGCGTCGGCCACCTGTATCAGGATGGGCAGTACCCTCGACACAGGAAGTCGTCCTATGGAATCGAGAATGGAGTCCAAGCCCTGCCCTTCCAGATATTCCATTACGATATAGAAATTGCCCTCCGGAAGCTGGCCAAAATCCGTTATATACACGACATTGGGGTGAACGACCCTGCTGGCAGCTATGGCCTCTCGTCTGAACCGCTCCACGAACAGAACGTTGTCCAGGTACTCGTTGCGCAGGATTTTGATGGCAAACTTCCTGGGAAGCACATCATGTTCGGCCAGATAAACCAGCCCCATACCTCCCTGGCCAATGAAATCTATGATTCTGAATTTACCGGCAATGGTTTTGCCCAGAAACGGGTCATAATGCATGCAATCAAGTTATTTATATGCAGCATAAATGTCAAATAGCAAAGATCTTGAATGCTATACGTCATACGGGATGGCTGTGCCACACTCAGGGCAGCGTCCGTCCGGGGTAGCAACCACCTCTGTTCCACAGTGGGGACACAGTATCATAGCCTCATGGATTCCCTGTGCTGCGCCGGAATTCCCGTCATGCTCCCGCCTTTCTCCATCAACGCGTACTTTGTGCAGGGAAATGAATATCTCTGCCGACTCGGACATGAAACGCAGGGTTCTCAGTATGCGCTCTCTCCAGCCGCGCACGGCCTTCCAGTCCACGGACTCCCTGAAGGAAAGGGAAAAGGTATCAGTAATGAAAATGGAACCCACACGTTCGGCAAGCATGAAATCATAGAGCCTCTTTCTGTAAGACTCAGGGACCTGCTGCAAAAATGTCCTGGTTCGCTCCATCTCGTCCCGTCTTCCTCCCAAAAACAGGCCGGAGTGTACCTTATCGCAACCTAAGGGCAGCTCAGCCGGAAGGATTGGATGTCCAGGCTCGTGTACCAAATTGATGAACGCATCATCCACGGGCAATTTTATTTCTATGGTTACTTCCTTGCCGCATTCCTTCAGAGTTATACGCGCCGGGTAATTTTCATATATGAAACGCAGTTCAGTGGTGGAGTCATGTTTCATGATCTCCCCGTTGCCGAACTTCTCTATGAAGGATTCCAGAAAATTATTGGCTGTCTTGCGTATGGCCGCAGATGTATTGCCTGTCGTCCTGCTCCTCTCATAAACTTTCTTTTCTGTCCTGGAGTCACCCGATGCCCCAGAACCGTTATCCGTGTCAGATATTTCTTCGACAAGTCTCTGCCTTATCAAAACACTAGGTTTGCGTGATCTAAGAGAATGCTCGATTTCACCATCAGAAGTGCCCACGGTTTTTTTCATACGTGATATGAAATCTTTCCAGAAACTCATATAAACCTCCGAAGCACCGTTA
>JALWFW010000189.1 GCA_027013865.1 Polyangiaceae bacterium
GACGGAATTTTTTACGGACACGACCTTCAGGAGCGGATTCGTGGCACTTCTGGGCCGTCCCAACGTCGGCAAGTCCACACTGCTCAACAGGCTCATCGGTGAAAAAATCGCCATCACCACTCCAAAGCCGCAGACCACCCGCGACAGAATACTCGGAGTGGTCCACCGGCCGGGTGCCCAGATCGCCTTCATAGATACTCCCGGGTTCCACCAAGCGCGCAAACGCCTGAATCAGTACATGGTCCGGCAGGCCATCTCCGCCATCGAAGACGTGGACGTGGTGGTCATAATGGTGGATGCCTCGGACTCCCGCGACGAGTTCGAAGACCGGTGGGGTGCTGCCATGCTGGCCCAGAGGGCTGGTGAATCAGGCAAACCGGTCATCGTGGCGCTCAACAAGGTGGATCTCGTCCAGCCCAAGGACAGGCTTTTGCCCCTCATGGCCCGGTGGGGGGAGGTGGACGGAGTGAAGGCTGTCGTTCCCGTATCCGCTGCCCAAGGAGACGGCACGGATCTCTTGGTAGAAGAGATCATCAAACTCCTTCCGGAAGGTCCGGCATACTATCCAGAGGACATGGTAACGGATCGGCCAGACACGTGGATCGCAGCCGAGATGATTCGCGAGCAGGTCATGCTCAGGCTTCGTGAGGAGATCCCCTATTCCACGGCCGTGGTGATAGAGGAGTTCCGCCGCTCCTCTAAGGGGGTGACCATACGGGCCGTGATTTACGTGGAACGCACGTCCCAGAAGGGAATCGTCATTGGCGCACGTGGTTCCATGATCAAGACGATAGGCAGTGCCGCACGTGAGGTATTGTCCGGTTATTTTGGAGAAACCGTGCATCTGTTCCTGGATGTGAAGGTAAAGAAAGACTGGTCCAGCAAGGTGTCGGGCATACGGCACATGGGGTATGAGGAATGAGGGTTCCGGTAATTGCGATAGTGGGTCGCCCCAATGTAGGAAAATCTTCGCTTTTCAACAGGGTTATGCGTCAGCAGGCAGCCATCGTGCGTGACGAGCCGGGAGTAACCCGGGACCGTATATACGGTGAGGCCCGCTGGGAAGACCATAGGTTCATAGTCATCGATACTGGTGGTCTGGCTCCCGGTGAAGAGGGGATCAGCGAAACCATAATGAGTCAGGTGCAGGCTGCGGTGGACGAGTCCGATGCGGTCATATTCCTGGTGGACGGACGCAGCGGTGCGGTTCCCGAGGATCAGGAAATTGCCACCTGGCTGCGCAGACAGCAGGTTCCGGTGTATCTCGCTGTGAACAAATTGGATTCACAGTCCTATGAGAGTCCGAAGGTGCAGGGACAGCTGGCGGACTTCTACGCTCTGGGCTTTGACCCGCATCCCATAAGTGTGGCCCACAACAGAGGCATCGGCCCGCTGATGGACGTGATTTTCAGCGACATAGGCGAATCAGGGGACACCGACGAGCTGCGGAGCCGGGGCATCCGTTTCTCGTTCCTGGGCCGTCCCAATGCGGGCAAGTCCTCTCTGGTGAATGCCATACTGGGTGAACAGCGCCTTCTGGTGGACGATGCCGCCGGTACCACCCGCGATGCCATCGAAGTGCCCTTCGAAAAGGACGGTGCATCCTATGTCCTAGTTGATACCGCAGGGCTTCGCCGACGCGCAAAGGTAAAGGCTGGTCTAGAGAAGCTGGCCTCCCTGCAGTCCATACGTGCCATAGAGAACTCCGATGTGGTGGGTCTCGTGGTGGACGGTACAGTGGGTGCTAGGGATCAGGAGGCCAAACTGGCGTCCATCGTGGTGAAACGGGGCAAGGCACTCATTATAGTACTCAATAAGTGGGACCTCATCAGGGGTCGTGAGGCGCGGGATAGGGTGATGCAGTCCATCGAGGATCAACTCCGTTTCGTGCCCTGGGCTCCTGTGATAATAACAAGTGCCCAAACGGGTTTGGGACTGGATGATTTACTTCGTACCGTGAAGGAGGTACACGAGGAGCGTCTCCAGCGCATACCCACCAGCGAACTCAATAGATTCATGGAAGCCCTCATGGAGCATCATCCCCCACCGGGAGGCCGCCGGCCCATCAAGTTCTATTACGCTACTCAGGCGGAAGTAGGCCCGCCACACATACTTATATATACTAACAGACCGGAAAAGGTGCCGGATCACTACGTGCGTTATATCAAGAACAAACTGCGTGAAGTATATGGCTTTAGGGGTACCCCTCTGCATATTTCCTTCCGCAATGCCCACGACAGAGGGTGAGCCGTAAATGTTCTGGCGGGCATGGTCTGGTATCGGACACATTTCAGCATAATTTCAGAAGGACAGTATCTGGTATTCATTGGGTATATAGAGAAAATGCGCGCCGATCTTGCTTTTGGATCTTACCCTATGGAGGTTTGTTGGCCTGCTGCTTCGTAAGGTCTATCAAACCGGAACCAGCCATATACCAAAGAGATGATTCCAATCGGACTCAAGGTATTTTCAAAAACGCTCAAACCTTTGATGCTGGCGGATTTTGGCCATCTTCCCGGGTGGGGCGGGTGCCTTCATCGAAAACTTGAAACGGTGTAATCGAGTACAAAGCTCAGTAGTTTCCGTTTTGGGTGATAGCGCCGGGTATCCTCGTCGAAAATTTGAGACTGAGTAATCGGGTACAAAGCTCTGTAGTCTCCGTTTTGGGTGATGGCAGCGGCGGATGTCCATCTTGACTCAACTGGATAGACTCCACACCCAAGGTCCTGATGAGGCAATCTCACCACAGGTAATTTAGTGGCCAGTTAATCCCTGACCCAAAGTGGCGTTCTGCACCCCAAAAGCCCTTCATAAGACACCTATGAGCCTCACATATACTGATGACGCGTACTGTGTGACTCACATGGTATCTTCCACAAGCCCCTTTGTGCTGCACAGGCCACGTACACAGCCTAATTCCCGTCAGCACGTCGCGATGCCTCGCGGCCGCAAGCCGATTGTGCTGCACAGGCCACGTACACAGCCCAATTCCCCCTGCTCACTTCCTTTGTCCTTGCCCTTCATGCACACTGCGTGCCAAGATTAGACTCATGCGTAACCACTTGTAATCACAGCACTATTTCAAATAGGTCTCCCAGTCTCCTACTGACTCGATCCAAGTTGGACACCAGGAAGTTCTTAAGGGCGCGCGTAAACCCTTGATACTGGCGGATTTCAGGTGTGTTGCCTGGGTGGCCACAGGTGGCCACGGCTAAAATTAGCCGCTTTTTCGCTGTTTCTCCTTTCATTTCAGTATGTTAGCGGCCTTGCGCCCTTCTGCGGGGTGTCCAACTTAGATGAAAGGTGCGAGTTCGCATTCGGGAACGCCTGCGAGATGGTACGCAAAAGTCTTTTGATATCATCATGTTATAAGTCTTATCAGCGCTCTTGAATGCTTTGGCATGCATCCTGCATAGGGTGGGTTTATGACTGGACCGTAGGAGACACAGGGATCCGCCCGCTGGGTGTGGCT
>JALWFW010000190.1:0-1001 GCA_027013865.1 Polyangiaceae bacterium
AACGGTACTGGCACCAACAACGGTACTGGCACCAACAACGGTACTGACACCAACAACGGTACTGACACCAACAACGGTACTGACACCAACAACGGCACCGGCACCAACAACGGCACCGGCACCAACAACGGTACCGGCAACGGTAACTGATTCAGTCTACTGACTTCGGTCGACGTACTCAAAGGCAATAGGGCCGGGACTCCTTAGGGGTTTCGGCCCTTTGTTTTTTCCTGGAAGCAAGAAGATACAGACTAACTCAACTTAAAGTTACAGGGAAATGATGAAGGGTAGGACAGATATATCCGTCTTTTGGGTCACACCCCGTAGAGCACGCCACATAAAAAAAGCCCCAACTTCCTTGTTACAGGAAGCGGGGCTTACGGTACTGCAGATTATACTACAGATTTTAGTTTATGGTCTTAAAGACCACAACTTACTTCATGGCAGCAGGCTTGGGCTCGGCCTTCATGGCATCAGCCTTCATGGCGTCGGCAGCCTTGGGCTCGGCCTTCATGGCGTCAGCAGCCTTGGGCTCGGCCTTCATAGCGTCGGCAGCCTTGGGCTCGGCCTTCATGGCATCAGCCTTCATGGCGTCGGCCTTCTTGGGCTCGGCCTTTTTCTCAGCCTTCTGCTCGCCCTTCTTCTCAGCCTTCTGCTCGGTCTTGGCAGGAGCCTTCTTGGGCTCGGCCTGCTTCTTGCCGGAGCATGCTGCCAGGGAAATAGCTACGATGCCAGCCACGGTCACGGTCAGAATTTTCTTCATCATGGTCTCTCTCCTTTCTTGAAAGTGGACTAGGTAATCAGTTACCCTTTCAGGTCATTACGACCTATCTTAAAACTGCCTTATTAAGTCCTAGATAATTAGTGTCAAGCATTTTTTTAATCAACGATTGAATCATGACAATGGGCATGTGGTGTAAATCGTTGAAATAACAGGCTTTTTAGTGACCTATATTACCTGCGAGCTGGAATATGGGTAGGTACATGGCAATGAGTACGAC
>JALWFW010000190.1:1011-31810 GCA_027013865.1 Polyangiaceae bacterium
CGACACCGACGGCTCCACCCAAAACAGCCATGAGCAGAGGTTCGATCATGGATGTCATAGATTCTACGGCTGCATCGACCTCATCTTCATAGAAGTCGGCTATCTTGTTGAGCATGGTGTCAAGTGCACCAGTCTGTTCTCCAACTCCTACCATCTGTACCACCATATGGGGAAATACATCGGTTTCGGCCAGGGGACCGGCTATGTTTTGTCCCTGGGTGAGTTTCTCCTTGACTTCCTTGAGTGCTTTTTCAATGACCACGTTACCTGCAGCAGCAGCCACGATGTCCATGGCTTCCAGGATATTCACTCCCGATGACAGCAAAGTGCCCATGGTTCTGGCGAATCTGGCGACGGAGATTTTTTTCAGGACGTCTCCTATGACCGGTATGCCCAGAAGAAACTTGTGAAAGATATAACGGCCTTTGTCGGTCCTTATGAAGGCATAAAAAGCGGCACCCATGACGATGCCGATGAGGAGGATCATATCGAGGTGGGCCACCGTCCATCTCGATGCATCGATCACCATGCGTGTGAGGGATGGTAACTGACGGTTACCCATCTGCCTGAACATCTTCTCGAAGGTGGGGATGACTTTTACGAGAAGGGCCCCCAGAACGAGTACTGCGACCACCACGACTATGATGGGGTATGATGTGGCGGACTTCACCTTCCGCTTGAGCTGGTTGCTCTTCTCTATCTGGATGGCTAGGCGGTTCATGACAGTGTCGAGAACACCTCCCACCTCTCCTGCGTGGACGAGGTTCACGAAAAGCCGGTCGAATACCTTGGGATGGGTACTCATGGCTTCGGATAGAGTGGCTCCTTGCTCGACCTTTTCGCGTATGTCGGTCAGGATGGAACCAAATCTGGGATTTTCCGAGGTGGTGGCCAAGATGTCCAGGGCCTGCACGATAGGAAGTCCGGCGTCGATCATGGTGGCGAACTGTCTTGTGAACACCATGAGATCGCGGGGAGTCACACCCGAACCGATGGTTATTTCCATTTTAGCCAGGTCAGACCAGGAGAATGGGGGCTTCTCCTTGATCTTCATGATGGATATCCCCTGCCTCTGTAGCTCGTTTATTGCGTCCGACTCACTGTCGGCGGTCACGACGCCTTTCTGGAACACGCCGTCCTTTCCTTTGCCTTCCCAGATGTAGCGCGCCATACTCACCTCACAGGTGCAGAGGCCTCGGCCCCGGCACTAATGCTAAGACAATCCCGGCTCAGGTACATGCATACAATCACAGGTCACCAGGATGGCAAATTTTATATGATCAAACGTCACTTTACCAGAACACACGATTCGGGAGATGACCTGAAGCACTCTTTTTTTTCCATAATTCCGCCAAATAGAGTATGTTTCAGCGCTCAGGAGGTATCTGTATGGCCAAGATAGAGGTAGCGGTGATTCCTGCAGCAGGACTTGGAACCAGAATGCTTCCGGCCACGAAGGCTCTTCCAAAGGAACTGCTCCCCCTGGGAACGCGTCCTGCCATAGAGTATATCGTGGAGGAGGCCGTGGGCGCCGGAATACGGGAGGTCGTGCTCATAACGGCCCGTGGCAAAGAGGCCATACTCGATCACTTCGACCGTCACCGGGATCTCGAAAAGGCACTGGAGGCCAAGGGCGCCACGGAGATGCTCGAGTCAGTGATGCGTCCTTCGGAGATGGTGAAGGTCGTGGCTGTACGTCAGGGGCTTCCCCTGGGACTTGGACATGCCGTCTTGATGGCCAGGGAGTTGGTGGGCCGCCGTCCATTCGCCGTTCTCCTGCCTGACGACATCATAGATGCTCCCCGTCCTGCACTGGCTCAGATCGCACAGAAGCAGGGGCGTATGGGTGCACTGGCTGTCATGGAAGTAACCCCCGAGGAGGTGTCCCGTTACGGAATAGTGGCAGGCGACCACGTCACCGACGGAGTGGTCCGCATACGTCAGATGGTGGAGAAACCTCCTGTAGAGAAGGCGCCTAGCCGCCTGGCCGTGATTGGCCGTTATATACTTCCCCCGGAGATCTTCGACTATCTGGAAAAAATCCCACGTGGAAGCGGTGGAGAAATCCAGCTCACCGATGCCATTCAGGCCATGATTCAGGACGGAGCCGAGGTTCATGGAGTTACTTTCGAGGGCCGCCGTTACGACACAGGCAATCCCGTGGGGTACGTTCAGGCCGGAGTCGCTTACATGCTCAAGGGCAAGTATGGGACGCAGCTCAGGGAGGCCCTCAGAGAGCTCCTCGACTGAATAAACTTCCCGCCCGATCCCGTGTCCGTTGGATTTATGCGATGAATACCGTTGCAATGCAGAGAATAGAGGGTCCTACCTGGATTCAGGTGGCCGTTCCCAGACGGCTCTGGCAGACGTTTACCTATCACCTGCCAGAGGGAATGGTAGCCTGGCCTTCATCACGGGTTCTGGTGCCTTTCGGACAGAGGAAGGTTACGGCATACGTCACGCGTGAGTTACCAAATCCTCCTACCTACCGGGTGAAGGTGGTCATTCGTGTCCTTGATGAGGATGCCCCCCTTTTCCCTGCTCCTCTGATGAAGACGCTCATGTGGGCAGCATCCTACTATCATCATCCCCCAGGCGAGGTGTTCCGCAGTGCCCACCCGCCCCTGGGCTCAGTGGGGGAGGAGATGCGCTATGCCCTGGGAGACATGGGGCGTCACATACTGAAGACCTGGCCCCTGGTGCCTCCTGATGCTCCCCGCCTAGATGCTGCCACAGGACGTCTCCTTGATTTCTTCAGAGAGCGTGCAAAAAAGGCATATAAGCGTAATTACTTGAAATCAAAGGGGTTTTCTGAATCGCTGCTGGATAGGGCCGTGATTTCGGGGATACTCAGGCCAGTGGTGGAAATGGAGAAGGAAGGTTCCACTGGTACAGAGGATGCCGTGATGGATGCCCGTCTGCCGGATGATGACGATACCCTCGTCTGGCTGGAGAGGGGCTCGGCCCGCAATGCACTCCTAAGGGAGCTGGTGGAGGTTCCGAAACCGGTGCGTGTGTCTGCTATCAGACAGGTGCGCAAAGATGCCATGCGTATCCTGAAGGATCTCGCATCCAGAGGACTCGTCACCCTCGGGACCGTGCCAAGGGAAACCTACTGGCGGCCGTGGGAAGGACAGGTCGGGGATGTACGTCACGTCCTCACCGCAGATCAGGAGGCTTCTCTCGTAGCCATCACATCGGCTCTGGGTTCCTACCGCGCTTTTTTGCTCCAGGGAATAACCGGTTCCGGCAAGACGGAGGTCTATCTCAGGGTCATAGAGGAGGTGCTGGAGCAGGGCAGGGGTGCTGTCGTACTCGTGCCTGAGATCTCCATAACTCCACAGCTCGCCTCCAGGTTCGAGCTACGTTTCCCCGGACTGGTGTCCGTGCTCCACTCGGGACTTTCTGATGCTCAGAGGGCGGCTCACTGGCGTTCAGTTGCCGCCGGACAGACGAGAATCGTCGTGGGAGCGCGGTCGGCTCTGTTTGCACCCATGAATGACGTGGGCATCATCGTGGTGGACGAGGAACACGACTCTTCCTTCAAGCAGGAGGACGGGTTTAGATACAATGCCAGGGACTTGGCGTTCATACGTGCCCGCAATGAGGGGGCAGTCCTGGTTCTGGGATCGGCCACTCCATCGATGGAGACGCGTTACAGTGCCGAGACTGGTGCCATCACCCGGCTGATCCTGTCTAGCAGACCAACGGGGCGTCCCCTTCCAGATGTCACTGTGGTGGACATGCGCAGTGCCTCTAAGGAAGGGGCCTTCTCCTCCATTTTGCTGAAGGCCCTCACGGACACTCTGGACAGTGGCAGCCAGGCCATCCTCTTCGTGAACCGGAGGGGCTATTTCGGTAGGTTCAGGTGTGCGCACTGTGGTGAGGTGGTGACGTGTCCCAACTGCTCGGTGGCAATGGTACAGCACAAGTCTCAGGGGGCTTTGGTGTGTCACTACTGTGGTCACCGCGAGCCTGAGCCTGAGGTTTGTCCGTCGTGTGGGGGACCGTTTGCCAGGTTCATAGAGGGCACTGAACGGGTGACAGAGACACTACAGAAGGTATTTCCCGGGATATCCATAGAACGTCTGGACAGTGATACCACCAGGTACGGGACCCTGGAACGAAAACTCTCCCGATTTCGCAGAGGCGAGGTAGACGTGCTGGTGGGTACGCAAATAGTCACCAAGGGACACGACTTCCCCGGTGTGACGCTGGTGGGGGTACTCGATGCGGATCAGCCCCTTTACATGCAGGACTTCCGGGCAGCAGAGCGAGCCTTTCAGTTGCTGGTTCAGGTGGCAGGTCGTGCCGGTCGTGGAGATCGCCCTGGAAGGGTGGTGGTGCAGACGTACAATCCGTCCCATCATGCCATAAGTACTGCGGTCCGCCACGACACGGAATCCTTTTTCATGCAGGAGCTGGCCTACCGAAGGGAGTTGGCATACCCCCCTCTGGGACTTCTAGCTCTGGTGAGAGTCGTATCCCGTGACGAGGACAGGGCCACTGGACATGCCATGGAGCTGGCTGAGTCCATACCGGAAGACGGAGTGCAGGTTCTGGGACCAGTGCAGGCTCCTGTGTATATGGTCCGTGGCAGATACAGGTGGCAGATCCTTCTCAAATCCAGAAGGCTCCGTCCTTTGCACAGTGCCATAAAGAGAGTCCTGTCAAGAAAGCACCCGTCATCAGTAGACGTCACGGTCGATGTAGATCCCCTAACGTTTTGAAGTTAAATGGTCTAACTATCTGAAATTATTAAATAATTTGAGAGCGGCGCAGTGGGTGTCCGAATAATCCTGGTTTCCTTCAGGGATTCAGATCCGTCTTCTGAGTAGGGCCAGTCCAATGACTGACATCAGGGTGATGAACCACGGTACACTGGAGCCACCCGAAGCAGGAGTCCTGCAGCTGCACGAGGAGCACTGTGATGCAGGAGGAACGCCATCGCAGTTGAGATCCTTGTCTCCGCATTGCTCTTCTGCTCCCGGATGTACTGCCGGATCTGCATCGTCGCAGTCCTGTACGTTGCAGCCGGGTCCTATTCCGTATCCGTCACCGTCGTGGTCGATGCATACATCACAGCCTTCGTCCATGATTCCGTCACCATCCTGGTCGATGTAGTCACCACAGCGGTCTACTGCATCGGGATGAACGGAAGGATTTGAATCATCCTGATCTGCGTGGTCTCCGCAGTCTACACCGGATCCCCAGCCATCTCCGTCCTGATCGACACACTGTACTCGGTCGCAGGAGTCTATACATGCCTGATCTCCTCCGCATGCTGCAGCACACTGTGGATCAGGACACATCTCCTGAGAATGATGGGTATCGTCCACCACTCCGTTGCAGTTTTGGTCTACACCGTCACATACTTCCATGGCTCCTGGATAAATATCGGAATTGGAGTCGTCACAGTCCTCCCAGGCACATCCCGAACCTGTACCGAACCCGTCGTTGTCGTTGTCGGTGCACACGTCCTGGGGATCCCAGATGGGACACTTGTCTATGCACGAGTTGAGTCTGTCGCACTGTGTCTTACCGCAGGACTCCCAGCAGGCGAGTACACAGGAGGGATCGTGACACGGCGCAGAAGAAGACGTGTCTATGGACAGACAGTTGTTGGGATCTGAGTCGTTGTGCTCGCCCATGCACTGCTCGTACTGGGCTACATCCAGTATATCCTCGCAGTCTTCTGCGTCGATGGGATCCACGCAGGGTACGTCCTTGGTGGAGTAGTTGCAGTTTTCATCCACGTCGTTACCGCAGATCTCGTAGGCTCCGGGATGAATCCTCGGATTGGTGTCGTCGCAGTCCTTGGGCTGGCCCAGGCATTCGGTTCCGTCACCTGCATAGTAGCCATCCCCATCGGTGTCGTAACATCCGTTACACATGCCTTCGGGAATGCCGTCACAGTCGTCATCTTTGCCGTTGCCGCACTGTTCCTCGGCTCCGGGATGAACCAGAGGATCGGTGTCGTCGCAGTCCTGTGCCGTCGTGCAGCCAGGTCCTGTACCGTAACCGTCACCGTCACTGTCGTCGCAGAACGTTCCGGGGCAACCGTCGTCTATGATGCCGTCACAGTCGTTGTCCACGTGATCACCACAGATTTCCTTGGAGC
This sequence comes from Polyangiaceae bacterium, assembly GCA_027013865.1. Classification (GTDB taxonomy): domain Bacteria; phylum Myxococcota_A; class Polyangia; order HGW-17; family JALWFW01; genus JALWFW01. The sequence goes on from JALWFW010000190.1 coordinate 7,133, forward strand.
CCTGCCACGTACAATTGGGGTTGTAGTCGTTGCCGTCCTGTGACAGAGGACAGTTCACGATACAGTTGTGATCACCTGCGCAGTTCTGTACACAGTCTGGATCGTAGTAGTAGCATTCATCGATGCATGTCTGGTTCCCCGCACAGTTCTGTACACAGTCGGGATCCTCCAAGAGAGGGCAGGCATTTATGCATTCGATGTTACCGTTGCACTGTTCTATGCAGTCGGGATCATGGGCTCCAGGGCAGTCCGGGCCCACACAGGCTCCGTCGTCATCATTGTCGCAGTATCCTACGCCGTCACAGCAGTCGTCGATATATCCGTCACAGTCATTGTCCAGGGAATCACCGCAGATCTCTCCGGCTCCGGGATGTCTGGCAGGGTCGGTGTCGTCGCAGTCCTCTCTCACGCAGTCGGGACCCGTTGGCCAGCCGTCGCCGTCGTGATCTGTACAGTCCACGCCAGGACAGCCATCATCGACCGTCTGGTTGCAGTTGTCGTCTTTACCGTTGCCACACTGTTCCTCGGCTCCGGGATGAATCGAGGGATTACTGTCATCGCAGTCGAGTGCGCCTGTGCAGTCTAGACCATATCCATGGCCGTCGTTGTCCTTATCAGGGCATCCAGGAGGAATGTCTCCACCGGGAACGACTATGGTCATGGGACCCACGAGGTTGTCGCTTCTGTCGGGATCGGGGGCGAAGTGATCCGAGTCCACCTGTGCGTATGAAGAGTATTTCGAACCTGGAAGTGGTTTGAGTTCATAAGAGTTGTTCCAGGTAATCTGGAAGTCACGACATTCGTTGACGCGCAGATCCTCGATACGCTTATGCCATTCACCAGGCTGTTTGGGGCCCGGAGGATGGTCGTCGTCACGGTGAAAATAGATATCCAGCCAGAAAACCTTGGCTATCCCGGAGCCTTTGTTGCACACGGTGACTCTGTAGTTCACCACGAAGGGAGCCGTTTTGGAGGCTTCAGCCTCGAACTTCTTTATGTACAGGTTGGGATTGGCCATGTTCAGGTACAAAGGCCCTTTGATGTTGTTCGATTCTACCGACTCCTCCACGAATTCGCCGCTGTCCACCTTGACCCACGTCTTATAGTTCCCGTCGGGCATTGGATTTCTGGAGATTTCATAGTCCTTGCAGGTGGGAGGACAGTAATTCCACCAGCTGCAGGTGACCCCTTCAAGTTTTTCCTCTGGTTCGAAGACATCGGCGTATTCTCCAGACTGGGGACTGTGTGGATGATCGAGATACAACCCTACGCGGAAGTTTTTTGCATCCACGATACCCGAGTTGCATACGTTTATGTAATAGGTAACCTTGACTCCTTCCACCTTGTACCAGAAGGAGTTCACCCATAGGTCAGGCAGGAGCTGCCAGTCATAGTTGTCCACGTTGTCGGTTGTGGAGGTTTCATCTGTTCCGTTGTCATCATGTACGGCCACACAGTATGCGTGGAATTTTTTGTCCTTGTCCTCATCTGAGATGGAGACCTGAATCTCTGAGGATTCCGCAAATACGCATCCGTTAGGAGCGGCCCAAAACGAGATGTGGGTCGAGTTGACGGTCCCTGGGGGTGGTACTGATGGTGCCGATGCGAGATGTGGATAAAAGTATACGGTAGCACCGGGGAAAGCATCTGATGGATCCACGCATACCCGGGCCCGCATTCTCACCTTGAGGTATTCCGCCCCGTATAAAGTTACGTGTTCTCCTACCAGAAGCTCACACTGGTCTACGCTGATGTTCTGTGCCATGGATAGTGATGCTGAAAGCATCAGAGTGAGGAATAAGCCCATACTGGTCATGAATCTCATGATTCTCTCCTTGCGGAAAACAATCCAATGTCCGTAAGTATATACCAAGAACGACAAAATGTTACCCCTCAGTTCGTGTTTTGCTGGGGTGTCAGGGGAATTGATACTATGAGATAGTCGGTGTTTGGGAAATTGCCGGGAGCAGGACTACGTTGCTGGAGAAATTACTGGTTGATAGGAGGCATACAGTAAGTGTTCGCTGCGGTTCCCGGTGTGGTACAGATGTAGCCATCGCGGCAGTCGTCTTCGGTAATACAGGGTTTGAGACACAGGGATTCTCTAAAGAGAAGGGTGACACATTCTCCTCCTGCCTGTGTGCATTGATCGTTGGTGGTGCTGCATATGGACGTGCAGTAGCCATCGGGGAAGTTGACATCAGAGGCTCCCCCCAGGTTGAGTTCTGTCTTACACTCGGCGGTAAGACCAACGACAGCATCCACGGCGCCGCAGTCGGCATCCCCGGTGCAGGCTTCGCCAACCATGCCGGTGTCGGTGCCGTTGTTGGTATCAGTGCCGTTGTTGGTGTCGGTGCCGTTGTTGGTGTCGGTACCGTTGTTGGTGTCGGTACCGTTGTTGGTGTTGTTGGTGTTGTTGGTGTTGTTGTTGGTGACGTTGTTGCTGTTGCCTGACGACTTGTCATCGTCACAGCCGACTACGGTTACTGCGCCAAGAATCATAGTCAGGATTGCCGGAACAATCATAAATCTAGTCTTCATCTCCTCACCTCCAAAGTCGAAAAACCACCCTCTTGATACCGTTATTCCTACGATAAGCAAAAATCAATATCTTTAGGAGTCACAGGGAGTCGGGATCCTCACCCAGTTCGACGAGTCTGTCCCGAAGTTTAGCCACAAGTTCCTCGGATTCCCTGAGTTCCGTATGCAGGGAGTCGATCTCCTCCTGTAGGGCACCTATCATGGCATCCATGCTTTCCATGTACTCGTCTACGTTGTGATCACCCTCTGGTTTGTCTTTTTCCCCTTCACTGAGTTCCATGATGGTCGTGTTGAGATCGTCGATCTCACGGCGCAGATTCTGTATTTCGGTTTCCTTCTGGAGTACGGCTCCCTTGAGTTTCTTGTTGAGCTCTTCACAGTCGCGCAGAAGGAGTTTTGCCGTTTCCTTCTCCTCGTCCATACGGGCCAAGAGATCGCGGTGTTCTTGTTTCAGTTTTGCCAGTTCTTCCTCCAGGGAAGAAATCTTGCCGGTGAGATCCTTTTCCTGGATCTTCAGTTGTTGGGTAGTTCTCTCGTAGCTGCGGCGGGCATGGCCCATGAGAGATTCGGCGCGTCGCTGCTGCATGGCACTGCCAACCAGATAGGCACCCAAACCCACCAGGAGCATGGCTATGGCAGATGTCATCCAGATCATTTGACCCTCCTGGGAATGATGAGTGCCCTGCGCCACCGGCTCAGGCTATATTTTTCGTTGCTCTTGGGATCTGAGGGAATTTCCATACGCACGGTGGTTCTGTTACGGTCGAGTCCGCTTTCCTTCATCAGTCGTATCAGTTCTCTCCTACGCTCCTTGCACAGTATGACGGCGTCTTTGTGAGTGTCGGCATCGGCGCATCGCAGACGGATTTCATACTTCCAGCCCGGCTGTATGTCGTTTTTTATCCGGATACGGTTCTTGGAGGAGACATGCCTGGAACCCCGAGCGAAATACACCACGATTTTTCGGGGGACGGTATTTGGCGAGCCATTCGGTTCAACCGATTTTTTTGAGGGAGCACTGTTTTTTTTGCTGTCCGGAGTGCTGTTTTGTACGGAATTTATGGAAGTAGCTGTCCTAGAAACCGTAGCACTCATAGATTTCTCTTTGATATCAGGTAGTTGCGCGTTTTTTGCAGCAGCCTCCTTTATCTGGATGTCCGGTTGTGGTCGCTCTGGAGTGTTCTGTATGGACGGAGATACTGCATTGCTGTCTATTTGGTGTTGCTCCTGAGCCTTGTCAGGGCTATATGCTGCCCCTGCCTGGGACAGGGACGCAGTATAGGCTCCCCACAGCCCCGTGGCCACTCCCAGCACGATCATTATGATTCCCGTCACCATGCGTTGCATGGCGGTGGATTATAGGAACACTGAACCATGACTCAAGTTATTCTTTTCGACGTGGACGGAACACTCCTCTCCTCCAGGGGTGGTGGCAAGAAGGCCATGGAGCAAGCGGCCTTAGAACTCTTCGGTATAGAAAACGCCCTCAGAGGCGTGAAGATGCACGGCAACACGGATCCATTGATATTCAGGGAAATTCTGCGTCGTGCCGGGCGGGTGGATGATGAGGATGCCCTCAAAACCCTGACTGCGAGTTATCTGGATGTCGTGTCTGGATACTTCAAGGAATACGGTGTCATCCCCATCGGTGGAGTCGAGCAGGGACTGACCTCACTTAAGGAAGCCGGATTCGTCATGGGTCTGGTAACCGGCAACATGGAGGAGACCGCGTGGATGAAAATCACGGCAGCTGGCCTGGAGCGCTTCTTCGAGCCCGGACTAGGAGGCTTTGGCTCCACATCAGGTGATCGCAGACACATCCTGGCCAGTGCATTGAGGGAGGTAACTAGCAGGTTCCCGGATGTGTCAGGCGTATTTTTGGTGGGGGATACACCGTTTGATACGGCTGCGGCCGAGTCTGGCGGTATTCCGGTGTGTGCAGTGACCACGGGCCCTTATGGTGCAGCCGAACTTCTGTCCTATGGTGCCGATGCTGTGGTCCCATCCCTCGAACTGCTCACGGTGGAACTTGCCAAATCCCTTATATATGTAAGCAAAACTCCCTCTGATGAATCCTGGGAGAGGTTGCATGAATCCCTGGGCTAAACGATTACGCTCCGTGGTGTCGTTACGGGCAGGACGATATGCTTGGGCTCTTTTGGGAGCGGCTTTGCTGTTCTCGTGTCGTCGTCAGGCGTCGAGGTGGCAGGTTTCCCCAGCAGGAAGCGGCTATGTGGCCCGGTACACCTTCGGAGCCATGGATACGGTCTACACCATAAGCGTAGCCGGGAACGGCAGGTGGGATCCTGCTGCCCTCGATACCATGTTTAGCCATTCCGAAGAGATCGTCAGAGATGTGGAGAGGCGTATGTCCTACTTCGTCGAGGACTCCGAGATATCCCTCCTGCACCGGAATGCCGGCAGATGGGTACACCTTTCTCCCGACACCTGGGAGGTGCTGCGGCTGTCTGTGGATCTCGCCCAGCGTACCAGGGGGGCCTTCAATCCTGTGTGGGGCGCCCTAAGACCGCTGTACCGGCTGCGCGATCCCCACTGGACTCCTCCCTCACGGAAGGCGTTGCGTAAAGCCATGTCCCATACATCGGTCTCCCTTCTTAGGCTCGAACCCCCTGACATGGCCATGCTCTCCGACCCCCAGGCCCGGGTGGATCTGGGCGGGGTGGCAAAGGGCTATGCCGTGGGTGCCGTGGCCCGCTATCTAAGGACCCGTGGACTCGTAGGATTCATAGTGGACGGTGGCGGTGACATCTTCGTATATGGTACCCGTCCGGATCGTATGTGGCGTGCAGCAGTCAGGGACCCTCGCGGAGATGGCATGCTGGTCGTTATGGATTTCCCTGGTGGATGCCTCTTCACTTCCGGGGATTACGAGCGCTACCGCATCATAGAGGATCGGCGTTATACCCATGTGGTGGATCCCCGAACCGGCCGCACAGTGGATCATGTGGTGTCCAGTACGGTGATGGGCCCTGATCCTGCCGTGTGTGACGGTCTGGCCACTGCTCTCATGGTGCTGCGTCCTGCCGAGCTCCCTGATGTCCTGCATGATTTCCCTGGTTATGATGTGCTGCTCGTTACCCGTTCCATGAGGGCCATGGCCACACCCCGTATGGCCGACAGACTGAAACGTTCTTCATTCTCTCTTCCGCTCACCATTTTGAAGCGCTAGAAATCACCGCCGTCTTACCGCTTTCAGACCCTGATGTTCTGTACGACGCTCCTTTTGGTCTGATGCATGGCCTGGAGCATGTTGCTGAGCATGGACTGAGTACGGTTGAGTCTCTGCATGAGAAGCTGGATGCGCGCCTCCAGGTTCTTGCTGTTGCTACCGCCGGTCTTGCCGTTGCCTTTCATGGACTCTATCCGACTACCCACGCTTGCTCCGAGTGATGCTCCGGCTGCTGCTCCTGCGGGACCGCCTGCCAGAGCACCTGCTGTTCCTCCGACAATGGTTCCTATGGTTGATAGAAGCCCGTTGTCCGACGATCCGTGTCCTGATGAGGTCTGCCCTGCCTGTTGTCTCAAAAGCCCCTCGAGGTCGTTTTCGGTTTTCTCCTGAATCAGCCCCGATACTAGAACGATTTTTTCTTCTATGGAGAGGCTTGGATCATCGATTATGGATAGCATCTGTGCATTTACGTCCTGAACATCCGAAGAGTGAATCCCTCCAGAAGAGTGAACGCCCCTGAACGAGGTCATCTGTTCGAAGGCCCGAAGCAGATTTCTGAGCATCCTGTCTCCGACTGGTGGTCTTTTCAGTTTCTCTTCGGTTTTTCTGTCGGTGGGCCTATGGGTGATCGCGTCTTTGCGTGATCTCAGATCAACACTCTTGCCAGGAGATTCGTTCTGGGTGTTGCTATGCGGTTCAAAAGTTTCTGGTTTGGCAAGTTCTGCAGGTATTTCAGGCAGTTGCGGAGCCATTGAACTGAATTCTGAAGTGCTGATGGTATTCATTCCTGTAATCATGGTTGTATCCTCCTGGCTCTATATTCGGCATCGGTGGACAGGGAGTTGACTGTTTGGTGTGGGAAAAAATTTCTTTATGACATTCGTGTATGACTTTTTTGTCATGTTCATGTCACTTCATGTGGGGCATCTTATTGGAACCCCCACACGGGAGCGTTGCTGTGCGATGCCCTGTTCATTTGTTCAGTTGCCAAAACTTCTTTTATTTCAGTAGGTTGGAATTTATTTTAAGATTGGTGCCAATCCGGCATACGACTTGCAAAGGGGAGAACGCCCGCTCACCGGAAGGGGAGAGCCAGTGAAGCGGGCCTTGTGCTTAACCTTAGCTTGGGCCTTTATCTTAACCTGAACTCTTGCGCTTAACCTTAGCTTGGGCCTTTGGGCTTCACGCCCGCGGGAGCCTTTGCTTAACTTAGCTTAACCGCTCCCTCAATCATTCAGTACGAAGGCAAGGGTCAGGGGCTTTTAGCCAAGCCAGATTCTCCAACTATACCCCGTGTTTCATGGGGTGCACGAAAAAAATGTCATGGTCATGTCGTTTTTGATTCGGGGGCAATTTTCGAACTTTTTTCGGCATACATGCACGACACGATGGAGGCTGATCACTTTTTGGAGGATGATTTCCGCTTCACCTCTTGACTTGTGTCGGGTAACGCACTATTGGAATCTGACCTTTACACATCGAGTGCCCCAGGTGGGCCGGGATATCCTTATTCGAGAGGTGAAGATATGAAGAAGACTCCGCTTCAGATAGTAAAAGAGAAGTTCGGTTCCAAAGAAGAGCTCGTAGGCAAGGTGAGTGAGATGCTCAAGGCCGTGGGCGAGACGAAGGACGAGCTCAAGGAGCGTTTGCAGCACACCACCAACAAGAAGCTTCTCAGACTCCACGAGATCACCGAGAAAGTGAAGGAAGAGTACGGCTCCAAGGAGAAAATGGTGGAGAAAATTCTTGAGCTCCGCGACCGTACCCGCGACCTTCCGTACAAGGAGAAGCTCATGAAGTACTCGGTGCCCCGTCTGTTCGACATGGTCAAGACAGAGATTCGCAAAGCCCGCTCCGCAAAGGCTGAGTGACGGTAATCACTGATGCTTGAGAGTTTCAACTCCATTCCGGCCAGGCTCAGGAACAAATTCGGTGACTACGTGGCTGGGTCCATCGTTACCGTAGTGGCAGGACTCCTTTTCATGGCACTCGTGGAAGTGCTCGTGCTCCTGTTTCCTGCAGGCTGATATTCCGGTCCATCCATATTTTCAGGAGAACTCCCATGACAGAGGGAAGGGTGCATTTGCTCCCTGATTCACTCGTGGACAAGATAGCAGCAGGGGAAGTGGTCGAAAGGCCAGCCTCCGTAGTCAAGGAGCTGGTGGAGAATTCCCTAGATGCACGGGCCTCTTTCGTCGATGTGTCAGTACAGCAAGGAGGGAAGACCAGCATCTCCGTCAGGGACGACGGCATAGGCATGACTCCAGAGGAGCTGCGTCTGGCAGTTCAGCGTCATGCCACCAGCAAGATAAACTCCATCGAAGATCTAGATATTATAAGTACCTATGGATTTAGGGGTGAGGCACTTCCGTCCATTGCTGCCGTCAGCAGGTTCTCCATTGCGTCCCGTGCCAGGGAAATGGATTTGGCTTATAGGATAGAGATTGAGAATTCTTCAATAAAATCAGATGGTTACGAACCATCATCCGTGGGTACGCATGTGTTGGTACGTGATTTGTTTCACAACGTCCCTGCGCGTCTGAAATTTTTGAAGAAGGATTCCACGGAACTGGCCCACGTTCAGGATACGGTGGTACGTCTGGCCATGGTGCGCCCGGATGTGCGCTTTCGCCTAGTGACGGATGGCCGCACTGCCCTGGAACTCCCCCGACACGGTGACCGGCTCACCCGTGCTCGTGCCATCCTCAAACGCCGCGGCGGAGATAGTTTGACTTCTTTCGAACGTACTGACGGCGATTACGGTGTGGAACTCATCCTTGCTCCCCCACATGTGAATATATCCGACACCAGTGGAGTGTATCTATTCGTGAACGGACGCGTGGTGAGGGATCGCTTCCTGCTCGGCACTCTCGTGGCAGGTTACGGCGGTATGCTGGAACGGCGGCGATATCCCGTTGCTGTACTGTTTTTGAAGGTACCCGAAGGAGCTCTGGACGTAAACGTACATCCCCAAAAACTCGAGGTGCGTTTCCGCGAGGAGAGGAAAGTCGCTGCGCTGGTACGTTCATCCGTTGCTCAGGCCCTCGCAGCGGCTCCATGGGCTCCCGGAGGAGTGCGGGGCAGTGGCGCCAAAGAGCAGGATGGCTCTTCGGGAACCAGATATGTCCTCAAAAGCACTGCTGAACAGACGGATGAAGCCACAGGGGATCGCAGGGCCTCCATACTTGCCGCCATGAGAAGGAGTGCCCCTCCTGCTGGAAGACGTGAGTCAGGCATCCGTATGTCTGGATCCGCCTTCAGCCGTGACGCTTCCGGGCTGGCCACGGCTTCTGCACCTTCTTCTGTGAGGAAACCCCTTTACCGTGACGGTTCCCTGGGGCTTTCTTCGGGGATGCCTAGCCATGGAGACGCCACTTCTGGGGAATCCGTCACTGTTCCTGTGGGACGCATACCCGATGTGAGATACCTGGGACAGTTTCACGGTCTGTATCTTCTCTTCGAGACACCACAGGGACTCATGGTACTGGATCAGCATGCTGCCCACGAACGGATACGCTATGTGACCATATTCAGGCAGATGCAGGAGCGTCAGGTACTTCAGCAGCGACTCCTCTTCCCTGAAAGGGTCAATCTTTCGCCGGCAGAGATGTCGTTTCTGGCGGAGAACACTGTTGATTGGCCCTCACTGGGCTTCGATGCCGAGCCCTTTGGCACGGATGAGCTCATGGTTCGTGCCACACCGGCCATACTTCAGGGCTCTGACGTGACAGAGCTCGTCCATGACGTCATTGGTACACTCATGACCGGCGGCACGGGTCTGGATGCGGAGACCATGGATCACCTGGCTGCCACCATGGCCTGTCACGGTGCCGTAAGGGCTGGAGATTCCCTGTCCAGGGATGATGCACTTGCTCTTTTGGCCCGTCTTCAGGAGGTGGAGGCCGGAGGTCACTGCCCCCATGGCCGTCCCGTGAGTTTCGTCATGACACTGCACGATATCGAAAAGCGTTTCCATCGTACTTAAAAATCTATAACTATTGAAATAACTGCTTTTATTTAAATGCGACTGGACAAATGGACTGTGTCGGATAAAGTTGTGAGATTGTGAGGTTTTTTCTGAAGTCTGGTACGGGTTGTCCTGACCCGATGCAGAGCGGCTGAATAGTGCTTTACTGATGATGTTGGAGGAATCCGAAGTGAATACGGTTACGGAAAATTCCATGCAGGATGCTGGCATATATTCGGGTTCCGGTGTTTCCGGGATGGCTGCCCGGTTGCGAGATATACTTGGGATCATGGTGGCATTCACTGCTCTGCTCGTGTTTTCCTCATGTGATGATCAGGGGGATTCATACTGCGGCAATGGCGTCCTGGACCGTGAGGAACAGTGTGATGGCCAGCAGTTTGGGCCCTATACCTGTGAGTGGTTCGGGTTTTCAGGTGGGCGTCTGGCATGCGATGACTCCTGTGAGATCAATTTTTCCACGTGTACTGGTTATTCTCCGCTGTGCGGCAATGGCGCCCTAGACGGTGTGGAGCAGTGCGACGGCACGAATCTGGGGGGGCATACCTGTGCTGATTTGGGTTATGACGGTGGTGTCCTTGCCTGCATGGCCGCTTGTGTGTTCGATACATCTCAGTGTGAGGGGTGTCCATCCCCGTGCTTCGATGAGGGTACACGGCGCTGTACTTCCGATGGATCAGCCTTGGAGATATGCATGAAGGAAGGGGAGTGTCTGCACTGGGTCACCCGACCGTGTCAGGACGTGTGTGATCCGGATATACTCGAGTGCGTAACCTGTGATGCCACCTGTACGAACGGTGAGATGAGGTGTTCTGAAGATGGCCGGGCAGTGCTGAGATGCAGCACAGAAGGAGTGTGTCCGGTATGGGAGACCGTTCAGGAGTGCTCCCAAACGGAGAAGTGTACAGATGAGGTGTCTCCGCGATGCACCGAGGGTTGTACCGACGAGTGCCATCCGGCCATATATGACGTTGCGTGTTCACAGGACATGAAGACCTGGTTCGGGTGTGTGCTTGGAGACGACGGATGCTACCACGAGGAAGAGGTGACCTGCGATCCAACGGGATGGTGTATAGATGCTGCGTTGGGCTGCTCTCCGAGGGCTAGCGGAGAGTCCTGTAGTGAGGAGCTGGAGGTACCCTTCCTTCCGTTCGTGCTTTCAGGCACCAGCTTCAACGATGATTATGAATCGGATGCCACCTACATCGCTGAACTTCAGGGATGCGAAGAGGCAGAGCCCATGCTTGGAGGAGATCTCTTCATGTTCCTGCATATGACGGCAGACGAGGAGATACTCTTTTGGGAGCAGGATTCCCGTACCTTTTCCGACTATACGCTGCTGGTGATGGATTCTTGCGATGCCACTGGACAGTGCCTGACGGTAGCTTCGGATGCCCGCCGCCCCCTTATCCACTTCGTGGCTCCCCATGACGGGATTTATCACTTCGTGGTGGTACGCAACTACAGCAGTATGTCAGACTATGAGATTCACCTGGCCCATCCTGTATACCTGGGACAGGGAGATGAGTGCTCTCCGGGAGACCCTTCTCTGATTTGTCCGCCGGACACGGTATGCATGGATGCTTCTGACACGAATCACTTTTGCATGCCTGCGGAAACCTCCTGTGGGGACGGTTCCGACAACGATGGCGACGATCTGCTGGACTGCAGTGATCCGGACTGTTTCCAGTCACCACAGTGCGCCAGCGCCCGGGGCTACTGGGAGTCGTTCCAAGATGCAGATTCAGTGGATCTGGAAGGGTGGTGCATAAGTTTTGTGCCATCGTCGATGAATCGCTTCTCCTACACCATGAATCGGGACGCCACAGGTAGTCCTGTTTCGATTGGGGGTAACTCGGTCATGAGTCTGCCGTGCGCCGACACGATGACGCAGGAGGTAAATCTGCCGTTCCAGTTCACTTTTTTCGGCACTGATTACAGCAGGGCCGTGGTGTCTGCGGATGGCTGGCTGGCTTTGGGGCAGCTTAGATCGGTCATGCCTCCGGCGCCATCCGAGACAGGGGCATTCTCCAATGATCTCATAATGGCATACTGGTCTGATTTGGTCCCAGGTTCCAACTGTTCCATCGTCGTGGACAGTGGCACCTTGAACTCGAAGTCCTGGTGGGCCGTCGAATGGAATGGACTGGTACATAGATACGGCAGCCCACCTGAGGACATGCAGGCCATCTTGTGGGAGGACGGAACAGTCAGCCTGTGCTACTCCAGTCTTGAGGGCATGTCCGGATTCGCAGGGATTACCCACTGGGGAGATGCTTCATATCCTGAGCAAAGCAACCTGGCGCCCACTCCGGAAGAGGGTGACCTGTGCCTGAACGGCCGTGATGATGACCTGGATGGGGCCACGGATTGCGATGATGCATCATGTGCTCCGATGCTGCGGTGTGACTCCCGTGCTGCCTGGTATCAGTTCTTTGATACGGAATACGTGGATTTGAGGGTTCACACCCTTACATTCGTGCCAGATGGTCAGGGAGGGTACCGGACACTCGATGCAACGGTGGGAGCATCGCCGTGGGTTACTCCCGGGAGCACTCCTACATCCTACAGCCTGAACGTACCGCATGGCGGAGGGGTATGGTCCTCTCTGGGGTTTGACTTCCCGTATTATTATTCGAGAACCTATGACTCGGTGTTAGTACACTCAGACGGATTCGTATCCTTTGACGGATTCGGTGAGAACGGCTACTGGCTCAGTTATCCCAAGTTTTTTGATCACCCCATGATAGCGGCATTTTGGAGTTCGAGGCTCCAGGTCGAGTCCGCCACGGTGGACACAGGCACGGATTCCGATACTGGGCAGCGATTTTGGGCCCTGACGGTCACCTCTCACCGCTCCGGCGTTCCGTCAGAACGGCTGGATTACCAGCTGGTCCTGTTCGAAGACGGTACTGTTCGCATATCCTACAGAGAGTGTTTCGATTCCATGTCAGGTATAGCCGGACTGTCTGGAGGCGGTCAGGTGGGAGCGGTACCGGCAGAGCAGGATTTGGTAATACCGGCAGAGCAGGATGCCACGCTGTGTTCCAACGGCGTCGACGACGATCTCGACGGAGACGTGGACTGTGATGACCGCGACTGCAATGATTACTGCACGTTGTGGCCCTATGAGTGGTTCCGTACAGGTAACGATCTGGAAGGGCATGTCCTGATTTTCGAACCAAAGACTCAGAGCCACGGTTTTTCATGGCGTGTGGGTGATGCCACCGGCTTTTTCGTTGATCCAACGTCGGGGGCGGCTCAGGAGTTCTCGGTGTGGAGCGGAGACGACGTGTTCTCATGGCGTCTGCCATACAGCTTTCCTTACGATGGCACCGACCGGCAGACCATATGGATTTCCACCAATGGATGGATTTCATTTAACTTTTCCAGCGATTCCGCTCCGTTGGCTACCCCGTCCCGGCTGTTTTCCAGGGACATGGTGGCAGTGGCATGGGATGATCTCGACTACATGACGGGCAGTTCCCTGACCGTACACGAGGGGACAAGTGATGACGGCCGACAGTGGGCGGCAGTGACGTGGTACCTGTATACCGACTTCAGTGGACAGCAGTATGTCAGTGCTCAGGCAGTACTGTTCAGTGACGGAGAGATCAGATTCTACTATCCCCGGTCCCAGCTTGGCAGCATACTCGTCGGTACGGGTTTCGACAACGGCGGCAGCGAGCCCCCACAACACGATCTGGTCAAATAAAAGTTCAATAATTTCAGGTGGTTATATGTGGAGGTTTTGAGATGTCAGCCGCGTCTTCTTATCACCAGTCCGTCGAGGGGAACGGCCCTGGAGGCCTTGAGTGATGGGAGCGCTGTTGCCAGTAGGGTCAAAACCAGGGTCGTCACGGCGATCATGATGAAGTTGACTGCATCTATGGACACAGGGAGCACGCTCAGGAAGTACACTTCGGGATCCAGAGGGAACGAATACGAGCGCAGGAAGATGCAGGCGACCAGCCCCAAACCCTCGCCAAGCACGGTTCCCAGGATGCCTATGAACAAACCTGCTCCTACGAATATACGCCCCACCTGGCTGTCGGTCGCACCAAGTGCCTTGAGAATGGAAATCTCCCGCCGTTTGTCCAGTACCATCATGTAAAGGGCGCTCAGGACACCAAAAGCTGCAACTAGAATGAGGAAGAACAGCAGGAGCCAGACCACCAGTTTCTGGAACTGAAGGCTGGAGAAGACCTGGGGATTGAGCTCCTTCCAGGTGACTACCTTGTAATTGTCCGGAAGAGCTCCGCGCAGATATGCTGCCACACTGTCGGCTGCCTCCATGTCAGTAAGACGCATCTCCACGCCAAAGACCTGGTGGTGTCCACTGGGTCCTATGGGGTTGAACAGCCTGCCCAGCCTGATGTCGGTGTAGATGAGTTTACGGTCATACTCTTCGAACCCGGCATAGAAGATGCCCCGTACGCATACGTCCACGCTTTTGAGTGCCGGGGCGCTCTCATCTGAGGAATAGGCCAGCTCGGAGAACGGTGATACCAGTGTCAGGGCATCTCCGGGTTTGAGGTTCAGGCGTCCTGCCAGAATTTTGCCCACTAGGACTCCGGGCATACGGTTTCGTGCCGATGTGCACGGTGGTGTCGTACGTTTGCCGGTTTCTGCGCCAGTGGACTTGGGAGCTTCGTCGGTTTCCTCGGAATCGTCGGTCTCCTCGGAATCGTCGGTCTCCTCGGAATCGTCTGGAAGTGCCTGGTTTTCTTTTTTAGGGGAAGTGTCCGGGTGAAACTCGATATCCTTCAGGGAGCCTGACAGAAGATGCCGGGGCAGATCCAGGATGCTGCCCACCCTGTCCACCTGAACACCCTTCAGAAGTACACTGGCACTCCTGCCGGACTTCATGGCGAGCATCTCGTTGAGTGTGAAGGGCGCGGCATCCACGACCCTGGGATCCTGCCGTGCAACCTCCACGGGCTTTTGCCAGTCATCCATGGGAAGTCCAGGGTTTATTATGAGTATGTGACCGTTAACACCCAGGATCTTACGCTTGAACTCGCCCTGAAAACCGTGGGACACGGACCAAACCACTGCGAGTACACCAGTGCCGATGAGTACGCTGGTCACCGAGATGGTGGCGAATGGGGTAAAGAATCTGAGCAGCGCCGCCACCAGACCCACCAGCATGGACAGAACAGCGATTATTGCACTGGGAATCTGGAGAGCCTTGGGGCCATACAAAAAGAGCAGTGAGCCAGCGGCGGCAATGACGAACGACACGATGGCTGTCATGACCACCCTGCGGTTTGGTTTCGGTGAGTATAGGTATCTCCATGCAACCAGGGGTACGAGCATGTCGGTCTCCGGGATGGAAGTAGCCGAATCCGGCAATATCAGGACGTATGAGGCCACTTCCACATCAGGGAGGGGAGTCTATATCAAACAGTATGAAGTGTCCAACAGGGAATGAGTGAAAGGGTGCAGTCAGTCTTGGCAGGTGAGATCCTGCCATGCGATGTGGCGTTCCAGTAGGGTGTCCCGCGGCCCGTGAGGGACGAATGAATCACCAGTACCTATGGATCTGACCTGAGCATCCGAACCCATGGCATCGAGCTGCAGGGCAATCATGGCTGCCAGGGACGGCTGAGGAGACTCTTCCACCACCATGACGTTCCTGTGGCGCGCCAGGTCTTCGAGCATGAGTGGGTCCATGGGTTTTAGGTAGCGGACATCCCATACCGTTGGCCGGCTTTTGAGTTGTAACTGTATGATATTAAAGGCTTTTTCTAGAATAGCGCCTGATGTTACCACCGCGCATCTACCATCTCCAACGAGTATTTTTCTCGCTTTGGTTCCCTGGACGATAGGCAGGTCTGAATCAGGGGCGTATGCCCTGGGGTATCTGATGAAATGGGGTCCACCTTCTGATGTCAGGGCGTGTTCTAGCATAGCCTTGAGATCGGTTCTGTCGGCAGGGGCAGCAATGGTCACGGATGGGACGGCAAGTAAGGCCGGGACGTCAAACATGCCGTGGTGTGTAGGACCGTCAGCTCCAACCATGCCTGCCCTGTCCACGGCAAACACGACGGGTAGGGACTGGAGGGCCACATCGTGAATGATCTGGTCGTAAGCCCTCTGCAGGAAGGTAGAATAGATGGCCACCACCGGACGCAGACCGCGAGCCGCCATTCCTGCCGCCATGGTAACGGCATGCTGTTCTCCTATGCCCACGTCAAAGAAACGGTCGGGGAATCTGCGAGCAAAGTCTGAAAGACCTGTGCCGGACTCCATGGCTGCTGTTATGGCCACGATGCGTGGATCCCTGCCAGCCAGCTCTACCAGTGTTTCACCGAATACGGACGTAAAGGTCGGCTTACGGTTCACGGCGTTTGGGGGTTCTACACCATGCATGGCCTCGTGGTGTCTCATGGCCGGCTCATAGCCCATGCCCTTTATGGTGTGAACCTCCAGTACCACCGGCCCGTCGAGGGATTTGGCCTTTTTGAGAGACGCCAGCAGTGCTCCGATGTCGTGTCCGTCCGTGGGGCCCATGTATGTGAGACCGAAGAGCCTGAAAAACGAGGCAAAGTCCTCGCTCGTCCAACTCCGTCCAACGGAACCGGCCGTGGGGGATATGGACATGCCGTTGCGGTTGAACAGTACTAGCAGGCGGCCTGAGACGCGGCGTACCCCGTTGAGTGCCTCGAAGGCCATGCCTCCCGTGAGGGCGCCGTCACCCACCACCGCCACCACCCAATGGTCGGTGTCACCCTTCAGGTTCATGGCTGCCCTCATGCCCACGGCAGCGCTCAGGGCTGTGGATGCGTGTCCTGCTCCAAAGGGATCGTGTTCACTCTCTTGGCGGGAGGTAAATCCCGAAATTCCATTATATTTTCTTAGAGTATCAAAGGTTTCCCATCGCCCGGTCAACAGTTTGTGGGCATATGACTGGTGACCCACGTCGAATATGATGGGCTCGTGTGGAGAGTCGAATACTGCATGGAGGGCCACGGTAAGTTCCACGGCGCCCAGAGATGCCCCCAGGTGTCCGCCGTTCTTCAGTACCACGTCCAGTATTCGGCTTCGTACCTCTTCGGATACCTTTACCAGTTCCCCGGTGGACATACTCTTGAGTGCACTGGGAAGATCAGAGGAGAACAGATCCATACGTCTGAGCATCATTCGCCGATTTCGGAGTCCTGGATTCCCCTGCTGGTGAGTTCCTTGAGGCGTGTTCTGGCGTTCTCCAGGATTTGCTCGGCTTCCCGGGCTAGTTTGACGCCCTTCTCGTAGAGGCTGAGACCTTCTTCGAGGGGCACCTGTTCATCCTCGAGACGCTTAACAACGTTTTCCAGCTCTCTGACGACTTCGTCGAAGGTGCGTGTCTTGTCCTGTGTGTCGGGGGACATCTGTGCCTCCAGTGATGACCAGTGCGCGTGATGCACACCGAATGATTCGGTTAAGCCGTGTGGGGATAATAGGGAAGTGAGCGATTACTGCAACCCCCAGTCGAAAAGGGGACTCATTGCGAACAGCCAGTCTCTCGACAGGAATACCCTTGCCTGAAGGGGGATCATGAGCTGGGGAAGATCGTTGAGGTCTCTCGGGCCCATTTTGGACAGGGCCTCGGACAGGGCCTCAAGCATGCCCTTGGGTCTGGGATACTCCACCACCCGGGTCTGGGGGGGTAGTCCTGCCAGGGAACGCGCCTCTTTCATGGCATCGGCCAATCCTCCAATGGCATCGGCCAGTCCCACGTCCACGGCATCGCGGCCGGTCCATATGCGCCCTTTGGCCAGCTCGTCCATGGATTTTTTGAGGTATGGCCGCCTGAAGGAGAGCACAGCGCCTGTGAAGTCGTCATATACACGCTGCATGTATTTCTGGAGGCGCTGTCTTTCGGCGTCCGTGAATGGGCGCTGGCTGGAGAACATGTCCCAGGATTTTCCGCGGTGAACACCGTCCAGCGTGACCGACAGCTTGGACAGGGTACCTTCTATCACCATCTTGCCCCCCACGACTCCAATGGAACCAGTGATCGTGAAGGGAGAGACCAGGATCTTGGTGGCAGGAGCCGCTATGAAGTAACCACCCGAGGCAGCTACTCGTCCCATGGATACCACAACAGGCCTTCCGGTCTTGCGGAATTCACTCAGGGCATTCCAGATTTCGCGTGATGCCAGGGCCGAACCTCCGGGGGAGTCCACCCGCAGGACCAGAGCCTTTACGTATTCGTTGTCTTTCAGGGAATTTATGGTTTTCACCATCGATGTGGCGTAAACGGCCTCATTTCCGAAGAGCTGCCCTGAATCCCCGGTGCTTCCGGAGACGATGGGACCTGCTGCATACACCAGAGCCACGTGGGGTTCTGATATGGAGTCCTTTGGTCTCATTTGAGCCATCAGTTGAAAGAGACTCATGTTTCTGCGCTGTTTCTTGTTCTGTTCCGGTAGCGTGTCCGTTTCAGTGAGACCGGTCTGCTTCTTGAGACTCTCCAACACGGCGGAAAGGTGATCCACGCCGTCGACGAGGCCTTTGTCTGCTGCGTCCTTGGCGTCCATCACAGCCGTATCGATGGCTTCGCGTACAGCCGTGGCGTCCAGACTCCTAGCTGCGGAGACCTCCGAGATGTATGTACTGTACATAGAGTCCACCAACTTGGTCAGGGTCTGACGGAATTCAGGGGAGAAATTGTCGCGTGTGAGGGACTCGATGGCTCCTTTGTACTGTCCAATTTGTATGCCGTCGAACTTCATGCCTAGCTTTTCCAGGAGTCCCCTGAAGAACATGCCCGATATGCCTACTCCACGTACTTCCCATGATCCGAGAGGCTCCATGAAGACTTTCTGGCCAGCCACTGCCATGACATATGTTGCGGTATCCAGATTCTCAGCATGGATCCATACGGTGGTATGCTTGGATAACTCCTTGATTTCATTGGATAATTCCCATGTGTATTCCAGTGGGGCCGATACATTGCCCAGGTGTATGAGCACTGCACCGTAATCGCGGCCCCGGCGCAGCAGCCTGAGCCAGTATTCCAGGGAGACGGTTTTTGCCATGGACAAGTCTTCGCGGTTGGTGGGCCTTATGAGGCCAGACATACGTATCACGAGGATGCGTTTCGAGTTCCTGGCTTTCCTCGTTCCCAGTTTGATACCTCCTCCCGGAACATTGATGTTTATGGGACCTGCTTTCAGCATCACTGTAGACTCCTTGGTTCCTTTCGGGCTCTGCTTCTCCTTCACTTCTATGTGACACGATGCCATCAGGAACGATGTCATGGCCATGAGCAACATAAGTCTGTGCATGGACGTCTCCTTTCTTCCCGGACGGTTCATCAACATACACCCACACGTACATATGTGCCACCCATGTTTTTCGGATATGGTCGGTTCCGTGGACAGGCACGTCCTTGAGTCCGTCTGTCATCGCGTGTAGCATTGCGGGTAATGAGATTTGTATTCCGTCTACATCATGCCATCTTGTTGTCCATGGCAGCCGGATTCGCTCTCGGGGCCGCAGACGGGTACATGCCCGTATCACTGGTGCCTTTTTATGATCTCGTGGGGCGCATTTTCATAAACGCCCTCAGGATGGTCGTCGTTCCTCTGATTGCAGCATCGATGATAACGGCCATCTCTTCCTTGGACAGTCGGGTTTCCCTTGGGCGCATGGGCCTACGCACCGTGATTTACTATGCCATGACCACCCTTGCTGCCATCGTGACGGGCATCGTACTGGTGAACCTGCTTCGCCCTGGAGAGGGAGCAGCCCTTGCCGTATCCGGCGACGTGAAGGTGGCGGTCACTGGAGGTTTGTCTCAGGTGTGGAAGTTGTTCGAACGCATGATTCCGCCCAATATCGTCGAGGCTGCTGCACGGGGTCACATGCTTGGTGTGATAACGTTTTCCATGCTCTTCGGAATCATGGTTCGGCGCCTCGAAGCGTCCCGTCTTCGCGTTATGCAAGATTTCTGGCACGGGGTGCAGGACGTCATGATGCACATCACGGAGCTAGTCATGTACGCTGCTCCCGTGGGCGTCGCGGCCTTGGTGGCTTCCGTTGCTTCGAAGACCGGGCTTGCAGCAATAAGGCCCCTCCTGACTTTCGTAGCAGTCGTGATCCTGGGTCTGGCGATTCATTTTTTCGTTACTTTGCCCCTGATCCTTCTACTGTTCGGCCGCGTATCCCCCATAAAACACTACCGGGCCATGATTCCGGCCCTCGTGACGGCTTTCTCCACGAGCTCTTCCATGGCTACACTGTCGGTGAGCATGAAGTGTGTGCGCGGTGAGGGTGTCCCTTCCGGTGTGGCAGGGCTGGTCCTTCCCCTGGGAGCCACCGTGAACATGGACGGCACGGCTCTTTACGAGAGTGTGGCGGCTCTATTCATCGCCCAGGTATATGGACTTCACCTTTCGGTGCCCACCCAGGTCATGGTGGTGGTCCTGGCCCTTTTGACCTCGGTGGGCGTGGCCGGAGTGCCTGCCGCCAGTCTTGTCGCCATCGTCATAATTCTCGAGGCCGTGGGTCTCCCGGCAGAGGCTCTGGGGCTCATCCTCGCGGTGGACCGTCCTCTGGATATGATGCGTACTGCAGTGAACGTGTTCAGCGACTCCTGCGGAGCAGTGGTGGTGGCCTCCATGAGTGGCGGGCTGGAAGATGATACTGTTTCCGACTGACTGGGCTGGTTCGGCACCCTCGGAGTCGATGTTTCACGCCGTGGCACATGACACTTGTAATATGGTGCTGAAATATATAAAAAATACCAGGATGTGTCTTCAGCTTGACCATCCCCGGGCAATACATTTATCTTGATGAATCCCCAATCATGGGGGACAGGTGTGAGGCATGGCAAACAAACAGAGTGAAAAGCCTACGTTCACTAAACAGGAGTTGATAGAACGTGTGCACAATGCAGTGGGTGGCAAAAAGAAGGAGGCAATACTCCTGGTTGACACCTTCTTTGAGATGATCAAGGAGAGCCTGGCAAGCGGCCAGACCGTCAAGCTCAGTTCTTTCGGTATCTTCGAGGTACGGGACAAAAAAGCCCGCCCCGGCCGCAATCCCCAGACCAAAGAAAGGATAACGATCGCACCACGCAGGGTGGTGGTGTTCCGTCCTAGCCAGGTTCTGCGCGACAGAATCAACGGCAAGAAACGCAGACGCAGGCGGTAAGACATGACTGTCAGGGATGCCGCAGAGCGTCTGGAGCTCCCGGAGACCACGGTCAGATTCCTGCTGGAGGAGTTCTCCATTCCCGTCATCGAGGATGACGTCTCTGGGGAAGACTTCCGTCGGCTCGCACTGGTTCGTCACCTTCTTTTCGAAGAGGGTTATACCCTGATGGGA
The DNA here is from genome assembly GCA_027013865.1 of Polyangiaceae bacterium. Classification (GTDB taxonomy): domain Bacteria; phylum Myxococcota_A; class Polyangia; order HGW-17; family JALWFW01; genus JALWFW01. Next base: position 28,168 of record JALWFW010000190.1, read on the forward strand.
GCGAAGAGGATATTCCCTGCCATGATGGAACGTCTGCGCAATCCTGACGATCAGCACACCGTTCTTCAGTCCAGGCTCGAAAATTATATCCGTACGGTTGCTCAGGTGCGGAAAGAGCTCGAAGAACTCATCTCCATGCTGGAGGAAGGACGCCGGTCCTGACATTTAGGCCACTCATTTCCAGCAGAAATGAAAAATGCGTGAAAGAGAACTGGAGATCCTGAACAAACCGCGCAAACTAGAAGTACGACTGCTGCGTAAGATCACGCAACTAAACCGTCAGTACAGACTCATCCGTCCCGGAGACAGTATTTTGGTGGGGGTCAGTGGTGGCAAGGATTCCTTGTCCTTGGCCCGTCTGCTGTGGCTCCTCAAGAAGCGGCTGCCCTTCGATATCGAGGTGAAGGCTCTGAGCCTCGATCCAGGATTTCCGGGTTTCGACTTCACCCGTACGGCTGCCTGGATGAGCGAGCAGGGCATACCCTACGAGGTGGTGGATACCAACATATCTGAGACGGTGAATTCCGTGGTGGCTCCAGGCAAGATGCCCTGTTCCGCATGTGCCAGGTTCCGCAGAGGCATCCTCTACGACATAGCATCCTCCAGACGCATGGTCCTGGCCCTGGGACACCATGCCGATGATGCCATGGAGACGCTGCTACTCAACATCTTCTATACCGGCAAACTCCAGGGTATGCCGCCGGTACTGGTGTCGGACGACCGGCGCAACAGGCTCATCCGGCCCATGCTCCTCGTCAGGGAGCGTGAACTAGAGGCCTATGCCCGCCATATCGGTGCGCCAGTACTGGAGGGCGGTCAGTGTCCCTGGCACACCTTCCTCATGAATTCGAAGCGTGAACTCATGTCCCGGATTCTGGGCGACATGGAGGAGCGCAATCCAGATCTCGCCCGTCACATGCTCAGGGCCATGGCCAACGTCAAGCCCTCCAACCTCATGGATGACCGTATGTGGGACTTTGCTTCCCTCAAAGCCGACTGGGAACCAGACGACAGTGAGCGTCCGGGTCTGAAGGAATCCCACCATCATCGGGAGAATCATGACGACGGTGATTCCCTGGAATGAGATTTGCGACACACTCAAGCCCCTGGACGGAGGTGGCGAAGGTGAGATTTACTCGTGTACCTGGCAGGGCCGAGACCTGGTACTCAAAATAAGCGAAATTGAAGTACAACTATATGAAATTATTAAAGAAATCGACGCCGTAGTTCCTCGCGTGGGCATTACGGAGACACCTTGGGGACCGGCCGTACTCATGGAGAAGGCCAGTTCGGTTGCCAGCTCACCAAGAAGCAAGGAAGATATGCTGGCAGTATTCGGGGCGCTCAGGCAGCTTCATGCCAGGGGCTGGATCCATGGCGACGTTCATCCTGGCAACATACTACTGTGGCACGATATGGTGGTGCTCTCCGATTTCGGTCTGGCCACCCCCGAAGGTCATACCGTTCGCGGGCGTCCTCCTGCCAGATATGCGTCACCGTGGCAGCTTCGGGCCGGGCCTGCTGTTCCAGCTATGGATCTGTACTCGTGGGTTCTGACGTCGTGTCATCTGGTGTCCGGTATGGTGTGTTGGAGAGGCATGGCCGAGCCTGCCATCATATTCAGGAAGGACTCGGATCCGGTGCCTCCGGAGGCCCCCTGGCTAGGGGAGCATCTTACCGTCATTCCTCCGGATCCCGACGTTTCATGGGCCCGTGGGGTGCTGGACACCATCTTCGGTCACGTTCCCTCTTTTTAGATACCCTCTTGAACCTGCCCTTCTGGGCTGTATAACGCATTGCCATGAAGTATTTCATCCGAACCTTTGGATGCCAGATGAACGTGTATGACTCGGAGCGTATGGCCGAGATGCTGGATCGCATGGGCTTTGAGCGTACACCGGATCCTAGACAGGCCGATCTCTACGTGGTCAATACCTGTTCCGTGCGTGAGAAACCGCGCAATCGTGTGGTTTCTGCTTCTCGACACGTACGGGGTGTGAATCCCGACGCAAAGATCCTTATTACAGGATGTGTGGCTCAGCTCGAGGGACAAAGTCTCATGGAGGAAGCTTGGGCCGACGGTGTCATGGGTACTGAGATGTACCACGTGTTCCCCGATGTGGTGCAGGACGTCATGAAGGGCAGGACAGTGGTGGCCACGGATACCCAGGACGTGTCAGGCTACACTTTCGTGAAGGCGGCTCCCCGCCCCCAGGGTATCGTGCGTTACGTCACCATACAGAAGGGTTGTGACAACTTCTGTGCCTACTGTGTGGTGCCCTATGCCCGCGGACCGGAGGTTAGTAGGGAAGTATCTGAGATCATTGAGGAATCTCAATCACTTGTGCAATCAGGGGCCAGGGAGATCTGGCTTTTGGGCCAGAACGTAAACTCCTACAGGGGCGGGCTCACGTTCCCGGAGCTCCTTTATGAAGTAGCACAGATTCCCGGCCTGGAACGCGTCCGGTTCACCACGTCCCATCCGAAGGATCTGTCGGATGAGCTCATAGATGTCATGGCTTCCACTCCTGGAGTGTGTCCGTGGATCCATCTGCCACTGCAGTCAGGGGCCAATCACGTTCTGGATCTCATGGGCCGCGGCTATACGCGTGAGCACTACCTTGGACTGGTGGCGGCGCTTCGTGATGCCATTCCGGATATTTCCATAACCACGGACGTCATAGTGGGCTTCCCTGGAGAGACCGAGAAGGACTTTCTGGACACCTACAGCCTAGTAGAGGAAGTGGGTTATGAGGGCATGTACTCCTTCAAATATTCGGTGCGGCCTGGAACGCGTGCCGAGACAATGCCCGGCCATCTGCCCGAACACGTCAAACAGGACAGGCTCCAGCGTCTACAGTCTATGCACGAGTCCATGCTTCCGGACATCCTTGAGCGTAAGTATCTGGGCACGGTCCAGAAGGTCCTCGTGGAGGGTCCTTCGGTGCGCAACGGTGAAGAAGCCAGGGGACGCACTCCCACGGCTCATGTGGTCAACTTCTCTTTGCCAGGACGCCGTACCCCCGAAGATCTCGTGGGCATGGTGCTGGATGTGGAGATAACGGAGATTCGCAGCCACACACTTTACGGACGTCTTGCTGGTGCCGAGTCACGGGCTGCCGGGTGAAGTACCGGCCTTCGGGTGCATGCTTTTGGGTGCATGTCTGTTCTACGATACGCGGTTCAGAGAGTGAAGGAGAGAGTCAGGGTGGTGGAAGTAGTGCGGATGTGTACGTTTTTCGGCCGTGAGCGTGTGTAGACTATGAATCTGTGCCCGGTGGTCAGTTTGAGCACCTTGATGCGTTTCACACCCGGTGTGTCGGGAACTAGTCCTTTGGCCCTGGTGTCGGCCTTCACGTTGACCACCACTCCCCAAGGTGCCTTGAGTATGTAGTGTGAAAAACCTTCGGGCATGCTGGCCAGGGGAATGACCATCCGAATAGTACGTCCCCGTCTGGTGACGAGGATCTGGTCCGAATCCTGTGCGGGCCTGGTCTGGTGTACGATAGACTTCACCGGAGCTGCTGCCGGAGTGGAGGACGTCTTGGTGGTTTTGTTGGAAATACTTGAATTATTATCGGTAGTTACGTTTTTGTTTGCCTGATTGGCAGATGGATCGACCTCGTTTTTGGCAGCTACTTTT
>JALWFW010000190.1:31820-35441 GCA_027013865.1 Polyangiaceae bacterium
GTAGTGGATGGGGCCATCTTTCTGGCAGGAATCAGTAGGTCGTCTTGTTTCGTTTCTTGTGTCTCTGTTTGATGTCTGACTCCGGGGAGAAGTCCCTGGCTGTAAGCCATGTATCCTAGCCCCAGACCCAGGGACAGGAAGAGTCCCAGTCCAAAGGCAATGACGTAACGCCATGGAAGGGTGCTGGAACCCTGGCGTCCTAACATGACGGGTTCGCTGCTTTCCTCAGGAGGTGACAGTATGACGATACCCTCGGTGGGGATACGTGGTTCTTTTCCGGGTTCTGGCTCGGGTGGTTCTTCGGGGGCAGATGTGGGAGCCGGCGGGAAGGACGGAAGCGGGGGCTTGGATGTGAGCATCAGTTTGGTGGTGGTGTGTTCCCTGCCAGTCGTTTCTTCCTTTACGGAGTTACCGTCGTTATCGTGATTCAGGGCCATGCCGATGATGAGCCGATCTCCTTCGTCGGTGACGTTCACCCACGCGATACGACCGTTTACGGGCTGGCCGTCTATCTCTACGGGCATCTCCTCAAGGCTTGACAGTTTTAGTTCGAATACCACGGTGTCTTCGGTACTCACGCGTACGTTGGCCTCCAGCGGCCGTCCTGTCTTGAGTGCTACTTTTTCACCTGCCATCCGGCACCTCCCAGGTTTATGTGCAGGTCCCTGATCGTGTCGATCTCGTCACCCGGACTGCCGACCATGAGGGACAATTGCACATCAGAGGGCTTAACATCCATTTCCACCATGGCAAAAAGGCCTATGATTTTTTATTTCGGTATGCTATTACGACGGCATGATGCGGTGGGTTGCGTTTGCTGCAGTAATAGGCTCGTTATTATGGACTGCACGGGTCGAGGCCAAGAAATACGATCTCGATCCTGAGCTGGCCAGACTTTATAACCATTATGATTCCGGTGACAGCGCCCAGGATGCCCTGGATAGAACCACTGCATACAGAAGCCTGATGTCGGAATATGGGGTGGTCTTTGCTCCAGGCATCATGTCTCCTGCAGAGACGGTGGGATACAGCGGTTTTGCACTGGATCTCGTCTACGGTTTCACCACGGCCAACTCCAAGTCCGAATACTGGAAATACGGCGTATCGGGTTCTCCTTCCTCTATCATGCAGACGGTAGGGTTTCAGTTCCGCAAGGGCATGTGGTTCCCGATTCCTGGGTTCGAGATCGCGGGCGGAATCAAATACTTGGCCTCCAGTCATATGTATTCTCCGTATTTCATGGGTAAATTCGCACTGAACGAGGGGTATTTCAATCTTCCGATTCCTGCGGTGGCAGTTCGGGGTGGCCTTGCCCGAGTGATGGGCTCCGTGGACGTGGATATCACGGTTGCCTCCTTCGATGTTTCCCTGTCCAAGTCAGTGGGGCTTGGAGGTACGGTGAATGCGGTACCATACATGGGTTACAACTATCTCGTCATAATCGCAGATTCCAAGGTCATAGATACCACACCGGGAATCGATGCCCTTGGAGAAGCCCCCGAGGACGGTTATCATCCAGGTACACTGTGTAGCGGGAGCGACTGCACTTCCAATGTGGTTTTCGACGACCAGTCGGGTATTGGCCGTCACCGCATATTCTTTGGTGTCAAATTGACCTACCACGTCTTCACCTTTGGACTCGAGATGGCCTGGACCCTGAGCGGTGATTCCAAGGATAGCGCAGTGGCATACGATTACACCTCTCAGCAGGCCGCCAACTTCAACGTTCGTGACGAGTCCTCCTTCCAGCAGTCATATATGTTCACCTTCGGGGCAGACTGGTAAACCGTTTAGCCTTGTGGCATGCCTGATATCTTACTGATATTATTGCTCTTTATTTCATCAATCGGTCCTTCGAGACCTTCCAGGGTACTGGCTATAACAGGCAGGGGGCGCCACCGTCAGATAAGGGCCATCGGCACTCGCCGCAACTTCGTGCAGCGGCTTACCAAAGGGCGGGGACACAAGGACTTCGTACGTTGTATCCCATCGGATCGAGCGCTTTGGGACATGGATGGCGTGGTGTACGTTTCCCGTGTCCGCAGGTTTTGGAAGAGTCGCAAAAAGCTGGTTGCCCTTCCCAGGGAGCTTTTCGTATCCCAGGGTGGTGCGAGCGTGGACTTCCTTTCATGGGATTCCATGGGCCGTTTGGTGTCTGTTCCCAGTGCCACAGGACTGAAGGTCTTCGACGTGACCCACGATGCCACCATGGTAGCGGAGATCCTCCCTCCTCACGGCATGGCTATGATTCATCCGGCGCGCCTGTCCCCCATGGGTAACTTGGTGGCCTACGGAACGGTGGACGCATCGGGCCAGCCTTACATAGTCCTGGAGGACATAAGGACCCGAAGTGCCACGGCAGTAGGTCCCCTCGATTCACGACCTGCCACGGTCAGAGCTATGGAACTGTACTGGTCCCCTGATAGCAGATTCGTCGCTGCTGCAATGGATCTGTCCTTCCCAAAGACACGTTTTCAGCGTTACTTCGTCGTTTTACGTACTGACAAACCGGGTGTGGTGAGATTCAAGAAATCGTGGAAGCCCTATAAATTCCTGGGATTCAGTCTGAAGGGACATCTGGTGTGGTGGGGAGCAGGTCGCCGCAGCATCTACAGACTGAATTTGTCTTCCATGAGACTCAAGTCCGTATGGCGTCTTTACGGAAGGGTTCCAGTGTTCTATTCCCAGGCCATGGACGTTTTGCTGGCCAATGACGATCGCGGTCGCTGCAGGATTCCGCGTCTTGTGAGTTATTCTCCGAAGAGAGGCGCACACACCCTTATGAGGTGGGGTAAGTGGGGGCAACTTCTGGCAGTGGACACCACTGGATGGTGGGGTCTTTTCAGGGCCGGTGGCGCATGCCGTGAACGTAGACCTTCCCATTATCTCATGCATCTGGACGGTACGTTGCTCATAGACGAGCTTCCCAGACGCAGATTTAGGGCCATATCAAAGGCGGCTCCCTATGAAGTTACGCTCTGCAGATGATATAACTTACTGAAATTACTGTTGTTTTTTGGATATGCAGGTGGGGCACACAGATGGGATCTCCTGGCCCCTGAGGTGATACTGCAACTGTCGTTCGGGATCCAGGTGCATGAATACGTTGCCACATTCCGAGCAAGTCACTGGCAAGGTCGTGTGGCTTTTCAGGAAATTACGGCACCTGGAACAGGCCCTGGTATGGGGTTTGGGAAGAGGTCGGCCGGTTTTCTCATGGGCAATGAGCTCTTCGCGGGTTATCACGTAATAGCCGGTACATCCCCACTTGGTATACTTGCATTCTATCTCGGCCGGTTCCATTTGCTTGTAGCGCGCGTAGCAGTCGTCGCACATGCGTCCAGGCGGCTGAGGCATCTCATCGGGCCTGCCAGCACCGACCCATGCCTCGAGCTGGGCCATGGGTGACCATGTCCAGGTGTCATCACATCCCGATATTTTGCATTCGACCTCTACGGGTTTGAATTTTCTGTAATGGGAGTAGCAGTCGTTGCACATGCGTCCGGGCGGCTGAGGCATCTCATCGGGTTTGCCAGCACCGACCCATGCCTCGAGTTGGGCCATGGGTGACCATGTCCAGGTGTCATCACATCCCGATATTTTGCATTCGACCTCTACGGG